>JAAZHN010000053.1 GCA_012510695.1 Mollicutes bacterium | reverse complement strand
GAGAATTTGATCTAACTGACATAATAAGTGAGCAACTTTATCAACACTTGTGCTTGGTTTAATTGACATTCCTACCTTAAGTCCATATGATTTTATTTCAGTAATTACACTTTTTGGATCAGTGACAGCTTCATAATGGAAAGTTAAATATTCAGTATTTAGAGTTGCATATTGTTCAATATATTTACTTGGATTACTAACCATTAAATGAACATCTAACTTTTTTTTAGCATTACCTAAATACTTAACAATTTCACTAAATGTATAATTTTTATTTTCAACAAATTTGCCATCCATTAAATCAACATGGATATAATCGGCATCGGTTTCTTCTATTTTTTTGATTGTTAATTCTTCTTTGTAATTACTTGTAATAAATGAAACAGAAACTTTCATTTTAAACCTCCAAATTTTAAATAATTCTCATATCTTGATTTTAAGATTTTTTCGTTCTTAACTGCCTCTTTAACCCCACAGTCTTTTTCTTTAAAATGTTTACAGGAGTTAAATGGACAGGGATAATTATTAAATTCAATAAACGCATTTTGATAATCTTCTATCGTTAGTTCAGATAAATCAATGTAAGAATAACCTGGGGTATCTATAAAGTAGACATCTTTAACATAATGAATCTCAGTATGTCTAGTTGTATGTTTACCTCTTCCTAATGATTTAGAAATTGCTGCAGTTTTTAAATTTAGAGTTGGTTCTAGTTTGTTTAGAATAGTTGTTTTACCTGCACCTGTTTGACCAGTTAAAACAACTATTTTTTCTTTTAAAACTTCTAATAATTTATTTAATTCTTGATTATTATATACTTTTATCCCAATACTTTGGTAATATTTTTTAATTTCTGTAAATTTAGGAATTTCTTTTTCTTTCATTAAATCTAGTTTGGTAAAACAAATAATTGGTTCAATCTTGTTGTGGATAACATTAACTAATAGTTTATCTAATAAATTTAGACTTAATTTGGGTTCTTTAACACTCATAATAATTAGAGTTATATCGACATTTGCCACTACTGGTCTTTTTAATTCATTTTTTCTTGGTAAAACATCGGTGATTAATTTTTTAGAAATATCCACCTTGACATTATCACCTACTAAAGGTGTAATATTTTGATTTCGAAATACTCCTCTTGATGAACAAACTATTTCTTCATTGTTTACTAAAACTGTATATTGATTAGATATTTGTTTAATTATTTTACCTTGCATATTAACCTTAATCAGTATTTTCTAAGTGATCAGGATCTTCAACACTTACTTCTTCGGCAATCGTAATTGTAAATGTAATTCCTGAAATTATCGTAGTGCCTTCTGCTCTGCTTTGGCTCATGATTGAACCTGGAACATATTCTACACTTTCAACATAATTTACTTTTAATTCTAAACCATATTTTTTAGCGAATGCTTCAATATCTTCTAATGAGTAATTTCCTTTAGTAAAATCTGGGTATTTTTCAGTTATATTTGGAACATATAAATAAACCGTATCGCCTTCTTTTAGTTTAGTTCCTACCTTTGGATCTTGTTCAATAATATCATTAATCGATAAGTCACTTGCCTCTTCTACATCTTTTTTCTCAACAATTACATTTATTTTATGTAGTTTTTCTAAAGTTGTTCTAACCTCGATAACGTTTTTTCCTTTGTAGTCTTCTAAAACTACACTGTTCATACCAGTTGATTCATATATTGTTATTATTGTTCCTTCTTTTCTAACACTTTTAGCTTTAGGTTTAGTTTCAATAACTAATCCTTCTTTAACTGTATCACTTGCTTTCATTTGAGTTTGATCAGCAATTGCAAAACCAGCATCAATTAATTTTTTTTCTGCTGCTTCGACTGAAAGACCTGAAACATCTGGAACAGTAAGTGGCTTTTGTTTAGTGATTTGTGGTAGTAAAATTACTAACATTGCTGTAATAATTGCTAAAGCAGTGAATACCGAACCTAAAATAACTAAAGTTCTATTTTGTTTTTTAATATCTTGTTCAGTTACTTTAACTGCGATTGGATCATCATCTTCATCATCACCATAGTCAATTTGATCTAATTTTACATCTGATTCTTGATAATTGTTTTTATTTTCAAGTTCTGGGTATGGTAAAACATAAACTGGTTCATTAGCTCTTGATTCATCTAAAACGGTTTTCAAATCTTCATACATTTCCCTAGCATCAGCATAACGATTATCTGGATTTTTTGCAGTTGAACGAATAATTGCATTTTCCACTGCTTGAGGAATATTAGGTAAGATTGTTTTAACATTTGGTACTGGCTCTTTTAAATGTTTTAAAGCAATTTCAACAGCATTATCTCCTTTAAAGGGTAATTCTCCTGTTAATAATTCATACATTAAAATACCCATCGAATAAACATCACTTCTAATTGTCGCGCCTCTTCCTTCAGCTTGTTCTGGAGGCAGATAATGAACTGAACCCATCACTGAGTTTGTTTGAGTTAATTGTGTACCATTAAGAGCGGTTGCAATCCCAAAATCAGTTACTTTAACTAACCCATTTTCTAAAATCATTATATTTTGTGGTTTAATATCTCTGTGAATTATATAAGAATCATGGGCTTGCGCCATTCCTTCTGTTACTTGTAACATAATATCGATAACTTCTGTTAAAGTTAATTTTTCTCTTTTTTTCAGAAGTTGTTTTAAATGTCTACCTTCTATATATTCCATAACAATATAATATTGACCATCATCTTCACCAACATCATATACTTCAACGATATTTTGATGAGAAAGGTTCGATGCAGACAAAGCTTCTCTTTGAAATCTTCTTACAAATTTTTCATCACTTGCTAAGTCACCTCTTAAAACTTTAACCGCGACATTACGATCTAAAATAGTGTCATAAGCTAAATAAACATTAGCCATTCCACCTTCACCGATATTTTTTATAATTTGGTATCGATCATTAATTTTTTGCCCCTTCATTATCATAGGGTTTCACCACTTTCTTTTTCTAAGTATGCGATTGAGATATTGTCAGTTCCTCCTCTGACATTACTTTTTAAGATTAACTTTTCTACTTTTTCTTCAATTGATAAAGCTTCATCTACTAAAACTTTTTCAATTTGGTTTTTTGTTAACATTGTTGTTAATCCATCACTACATAGTAAAATTCCTTCTATATCTTTGTCAATTATTTTAAATAAATCTATTTCTTGTTTTTGACTAGCACCCAGTGCTTTCATAAGTACATTTTTCTTAGGATGAAACGCTGCTTCTTCTTCAGTTAAATCTCCTGCTTCAACTAATAGGTTAACTAAAGTATGATCTTTAGTTACTTTATGTAGTTTACCACTCTTTAAGACATAACCAGATGAATCACCTATATTACCAAAAACTAAGAAATCTTTAGTAAGCAAGGCTAAAACAACAGTTGTTCCCATCCCCGTTGCATTTTCTCTTTCTGAAGCATATTTAATAATAATATTATTTACTTCTTGAATATTTTCTTTAATCCAGTTAAAAGCATCAACTTCATCACCAACGCTTGCCAACTTAGAAAATCTTGTTCCTAGGTGAGTAACCGCTAAAGATGAAGCTACTTCTCCTGCTCGATGGCCACCCATTCCATCTGCAACTACCATTAAACATTCATTTGAAGAATTTTTAATAATTGTTACACTATCTTCATTGTGACTTCGTAATTTTCCAGGATCTGTTAAATAATATGTTTTCACTCATTCACCTCTTTGGCTTTTAGTTGTCCACATGCAGCATCAATGTCCCCTCCAAATTCTCTTCTTACTGTAACATTGATGTTTTCTTTTTTGAGAATATCATAAAACTGCATAATTCTTTTTGATTTTTTAAATGATGGGTCTGATGTTTCATTATAGGGAATTAAGTTTATATAAACATTTAATCCTTTGAATAACTTAGCCAAACTTTTTGCTTGTTCATCCTTATCATTTACATTATCTATCATAACATATTCTATAGTAACTCGTCTATTAGTTTTTAAGATATACTCTTTTATGGAATCGATTAATTCAGCAATATTATAGACCTTATTTATTTTCATTAACTCACTTCTTAACTTATCATCAGGAGCATGAAAACTAATTGCTAAATTAACTTGTAGAGGAAAATCACTAAATTCTTTAATTTTTGGGACTACTCCACAGGTTGAAACTGTTATATGTCTAGCTCCAATACTTAAATATTTTGGTTCATTAATTATTTCAATAAATTTGATTACATTTAAATAATTATCAAATGGTTCTCCAATACCCATTATGACCACACTAGATATTCTCAAATTTAAATCTTTCTCGATCATCAAAATAGGTAAAATCATTTCACTAGGTAAAAGATTTCTGACCTTTTTTAATTTACCACTTTCACAAAATAAACAACCCATATTACATCCTACTTGCGAGGAAACACAAATACTGTTTCCATAATTATGCATCATTAAAACAGCCTCGATTAAAGAACCATCACTAAGTTTAAATAAATATTTATGGGTTTGCTCAGCTGATTGTTTTTTTACTATTTCTAATTCATCTATTTGAAAATTTAATTCTAATAATTTAATTGTTTCTTTATTTAAATTAGTCATATCTTTAAATTTAGTTATTCTTTTTTTATATAACCAATCGAAAACTTGAGCAGCTTGATATTTTTTACCACCATTGTTTATCAAGAAATTTTCTAAATCATTTAATTTTAAATTATATATACTTTCCATAATAAGATTATACCATGTAAAGTAAATAATTATTAATAAAAAAACATTGGTAAAAGTACTAATATTTGTTATTATATGATTAAGGAGATGACATTTATGCAAGAAATTATTAGAAATAAAATAAGACCGATTATTGTCGAATTAGTTGAGGAATTTAGAAATAATCCTGCTATAGATAATGAACTAGCAGAAATTTTCAAAATGATTGCTCAAAGAAAAGGAGTAAGTATCGATAGTCCTGAATTTGAAGAAGGATTAAGTATCACTACTTCTAAAGATGGTAAAGAAATTGTTATTAGTACTGAATTTAAAGATAAAAATCCAGTTCCAAAAAGTAATAATGATCGTCATTTAATTAACTTCAACCTAGGTTTAAAAGATGAAGATTTCTTAATTATTAGAGGTTCAGAAGGTATTACAGTCAGAAATGATGAAAAAGGAATTATGTTATTGAATACTGAGTATACTGCTAAATATTTTGATGAAAAAGGAGTATTAATGAGTGATAGTATTTATAGAGATTATTATCCATATCCACTTGATACTGCTAAAAACATGGAAATGAAAGACTTGGTTTTAAGTGAAATGCATGAGCCATCATTAGGATTTGATAAATATTTTAATTTACCTGTTAATATTGGTAATGCTAGTTATGTAAATGTTAGTCGTAGTTATAGTGATTTAAGTACCGCTAAAAAGACTGTTATTACGGGCATTAAAAAAGGTGGACAATATGATAATAAAACTCAAAATGAAATACCTGCTCAAGTAAATATTCAAGAAGAACATAGTCCAAAATTTTAGACAAATAAAAATTCCTAAATTTAGGAATTTTTTTATGTTTATTTTTTTTGAGCAACTGTTTTTTCTACTATTGTTTTAACTGATAATTCAGTAAAAGGTTTTGTTAACATATCCACGATTGGATAAGAAAATGCTTTAGTTATTGTTTCTCTTGAATCAGCTCCGGTAATAATTGAAACTGGAATAACGTCAAATAAGTTATTGGCTTTTAAATACTCTAATACTTCAAAACCATTTATATTTGGCATATTAAGGTCTAAAAGCATACATTTAATTTTATCATTATGACCAGCATTTAAGACATCTAACGCTTCTTTACCATCTGAAGCAATAATAATTTGATAACGGTCACTAAATATTTTATCTAAGAAGTTTTGCATGATACTTGAGTCATCAACAACTAATAAAGCATCGTTAGTAATATTTAATTCTTTGCTACTCTCTTCTTTTACTTCTTCTTGTTTAGGAGTAGGAGTTTGTCCTAAATATTGTCTTACCAATGTAACAATTTTTGCAGCTTCATTAACTAATTCATTAAAGTTTTCATTAACAAATAATTGATTATTAGCTTTACTTTCTATTTCATGTTTATACGCAATATCGGCTAAAAGATCAAAACCTAAATATCTAGCATCACTTTTTAAAGAATGAACTAAAATAGCATAATCAGGCATATTTTTAGATTCTTTATAAAGTTTAATTTTTGTCATCTTATCAAATACTGCATTAAGAAAATCAATTAATGTTTCATTATAAGTTTCCATATCTCCTAACAATTCTAAACTTTTTTCCAAATTAACCCCATTATCTTTTAAAAAATTAGCATCCTTCATTAAAATCACCTATTCTTAAAAATATTATATCATAAAAATAATTATTTAAATACCATTATTTTTCCTCTACCCCATCAATAAACAATGAAGTTTGATGATCTTTTATTACTACATATACATCATCTTTAAAATATTCATTGGTCCTTGGATCAATACCTCTTGTTAAATATTTCTTTTCAACAAGTTCTTTTAAAGTTACTTTTTCTTTACACTCATTTTTTAAATAACAAGCCATTGCTTTTTCTTTCATATTTAAAACTTCTACTTTTAATAGGCGTTCTGTATGGGTCTGATTAATTTTAGAAATGGTTGGAACTGCAATTAAAACAATTATTGCAATAAGTGCTAAATAAAATATTACTTTATTTGATACCATAATAATCCCTTTCAAATTCTTTTTTATATTCAATAAATTTATCTTCTTTAATAGATTTTCTAATGTTTTCTGTTAATTTTATTAAAAATCTAATATTATGGATTGAAAGTAGTCTTGATCCTAACATCTCATTAGCGGTTATTAGGTGTCTTAAATAACTTTTAGTGTAGTTTTTACATGTATAACAATCACATTCATCTAATGGACTTAAATCTTCTTTATACTGACTATTTTTCATATTTATTTTACCATATTTAGTATAGGCATGTCCATGACGAGCAAGTCTTGTTGGATTAACACAGTCAAAAATATCTATTCCTCTTTCTACTCCATTAAGAATATCGATAGGCTCTCCTACTCCCATTAAGTATCTTAGTTTATCTTCAGGTAAATGTTTAGTTGAATACTCAACCATTTTATACATTACTTCTTTACCTTCACCAACACTTGTTCCACCAACTGCATAACCATCAAAACCAATTTTAATTAATTCTTTTGCACATTTTTCTCTTAAATCAGGGTATTCACCACCTTGGACAATTCCAAATAAAGATTGATTATTATCTTTATATGTATCTTTACCTCTTTTAGCCCAAGCAAGGGTTCTTTCCACACTTTTTTCCATATATTCATAGGTTGATGGGTAGGCAACACATTCATCAAAACTCATAATGATATCTGCGCCGATTTTTTGTTGAATTTCAATTGATTTTTCTGGAGTTAAAAATAAACTCTCACCATTTAAATGGCTTTTAAATTTTACTCCTTCTTCTGAAATATCTTTGGGCTTGGCTAATGAAAAAACTTGAAAACCACCACTATCTGTTAACATTGGCCCTTGATAATTCATGAACTTTTGAATACCACCAGCATTAGCGACAATATCTTCCCCAGGTCTTAACCATAAATGATAAGTATTTGCTAAAATAATTCCAGAATTAACTTCGTATAATTCTTCTGGAGAAATATTTTTAACCGAACCAACCGTACCAACAGGCATAAACATTGGAGTTTCATATTCTCCATATTTAGTAATTATTTTGCCTAGTCTACTTTGAGTATTTTTTTCTGTTTTAATTAATTCATATTTTATTTTCATATTACCTCTACTATAAGTATACCATTTACTTAATAAACATTGCATCACCAAATGAGAAAAAACGATAATTATTTTTAATTGCTTCCTTGTAGGCTTTTAAAATTATTTCTTTTGTTGAAAATGCACTGACAAGCATTAAAAGAGTGCTTTTTGGTAAATGGAAGTTTGTAATTAAAGCATCTATTGCTCTAAACTTATAACCAGGATATATAAATATCTTAGTATTTCCAAAACACTTTTTAAACTCATGATACTCACTCATTATTGTTTCTAAAACTCTGGTAGTTGTTGTTCCTACAGCAATAATTCTTTTACCACTTTTCTTTGCTTGATTTAAAATAGAAGCAGCATTTTCATTCATTTGATAAAATTCACTATGCATTTCATGATTCATTATATCTTCTACTTGTACAGGTCTGAATGTTCCAAGGCCTACATGTAAAGTTACATTAACTATTTGAATATTTTTTTCTTGGATTTTGGTTAATAACTCATCAGTAAAATGAAATCCCGCTGTTGGAGCAGCTGCACTTCCTATATTTTTTGCATATACAGTTTGATAACGATCTTTTTGTGTTAATTTTTCATGAATGTATGGTGGCAGAGGCATTTCACCAAGTTCATCTAATATTTCCAATAATATCCCTTGATAAAGTAATTTTACAACTACTATGCCTTCACCAATTATTTCTTTTACTTCTGCTTTTAATTTTTCTTTAAAACAAATAACCGTACCAACATTTAATCTTTTCGTAGGTTTTGCTAAACATTCCCACTCATCATTAGTTATTTCCTGTAATAATAACAGTTCGATAACTGCTCCAGTTCCCTCTTTAGAACCAACTAATCTTGCGGGAATAACTTTAGTATCATTGATTACTAAAACATCATTATCATTTAAATAATCAATTATATTTGTAAATATTTCATGTTTTATTTCCCCAGTATTTTTATTGAGTATCATTAATTTAGAACTACTGCGATCTAAAAGCGGGGTTTGAGCAATTAAACTATTATCTAATTCGTAATTAAAATCTTCGACTTTCATTTGATCACCAAGTAAATTATAAGTAATGTTTAAATAAAAGTCTATGATAATAAACTATTCTTGTTGCAAGAAAATTAATTACTTGTTATATTATTTATTGTTAAGGAGGATATTATGAAGAAAAAATTATTTATTTTAGCAGGTATTACTTTACTAGTAGCTGGTTGTGGTGAAGTACCTAAATTGAAAACTGGTGAGGATGCAATTATTACTTTTAAAAATAATGTAAAGGTTAGTAATGATTCTCTATATCAAGAAATGAAAGAGACTTATGCTTTAGGTTCATTAATTGATTTAATGGATAAAACTTTGTTAGAAAAACAATTTAAAGATAAGTTAGAAAGTACTAAAGAAGAAGCTAAAGAAGAATCAGATAGAATTAAAAAAATGTTTGGTTATGAAGGTAAGAATTATAATCAAGATTTCTTTCTCCAATATTTAAGACAATCTTATGGAGTTAATACTGTTGAAGCTTTAGAAAAGACACTATATTTAAATTTATTAAGAGAATTACAAACAAAATCTTATATTGAAAGTAAATTAACTGACAAGGAAATTAAAGCATATTATGAAACAGAAATTGTTGGTGATGTTCGCGTTAGTCATATTTTAGTTAAACCAGAATCAACAGATAGTATGACAACTCAAGAAAAGAAAGAAGCAGATGAAAAAGCTCTTAAGGATGCGGAAGAATTAATTGAACAACTTAAGAAAGCTAAGGATTTAAAAGAAGAATTTGCTGAATTAGCAAAAGAAAAATCAGACGATCCAGGAAGTAAAGATCTTGGTGGTGACTTAGATTTCTTTAATAAAGGAATTATGGAAGAACCATTTGAAAAAGCAGCATTTGCTTTAAAAGATGGTGGGTTGACTGAAAAACCAGTTAAAACAGATCAAGGTTATCACATTATTTTAAGAACTGAATCAAAAGAAAAAGCAAGTCTTGATGATTCAAAAGAAAAAATAATTGAGGCTTTAGTTGAAGAAAAAAAGGAAAAGAATTCAGTTTTAAGTATCGAAGCAATTATTGATTTACGTAAAAAGAATGATATGAAAATAACTGATTCAGAATTAAGTGAACAATATTCACAATATATGAATTATTTAATTAACTCAGCAAATGAAAGAGATAGAAAATAATCATTAAAAAACATTACTTTAGATAAGTAATGTTTTTATTTTAATTTCTTTGCTTCTCTTGCACTTATAATTACTTTTTCACCATTGATTGTTTTCTTTTGTAAATTAGGTTTTTGAGTTCTTCTGGTTGAATTTAATGCATGAGAACGCTTATTTCCCGCTAATGGTTTTTTTGTTGATATATTTTTTGCCATGTTTTTTTCCTCCTCAAATACTCTTAAACTTTAGCATAACCAATAGTTTATGTCAATGTTCTTTTATTTAAGTACAGGAGCAAGCTGAGCTGAATTTAGGATAGTTTGAAGCTTATGGAGTAATTCTGGAGATATATTACCAGTTTGGACTGCCGTAGCTAGTATTAATGTTGCTAATCCTGCAGCCCCCATATATTTACCAGCATCTGAAAGGAATTGATTAAAATTAATTTGGCTTTGTTCTTGGGATGCAATGAATGAATTTAAGAGTTCTGATTCTTTATTAGCATAATTTAGTAATCCTGATTTAATACTTTCTTGATCACCGGCACCAAGCAGTTGATTTAATTGTTCTTTACTTGTAAAAATACCACCTTCACCTGCTATCCAACGAATATCGCTAAAAAGTGTACTTTCTCCCCTAGAAATCTGATTACAAATTTCATTTGCCTGTTCGTAAGGAAAATAATGAACATTTTTTAAATGGTTTATAACATCTTCCCTAGTATCAAAATATTTCATATTTTCTACACCGTGAGTTGTTAAAATATCAGCAACATCTTCAAAATTTGAATAAGTACTAGTATTGACAATATCTTCAAAATTAGGAGAATTTTCATTAATAAATGCTCTAGAGTTTTCTACACTTAATTGGTTATGAACTGGT
>JAAZHN010000052.1 GCA_012510695.1 Mollicutes bacterium | reverse complement strand
TCTTCAACGCTTTCTAATTCATCTGAGCCCACTATATAAACTATTTTATAATTATTTATATCTTTTAAATCAACAATTAAATAATAAGTAATATCATTATATACTGTTTCATTACTAACTAAATACTTATTATTATCATCTAATGTTAAAACACTACCAATTTCCATTTTATTTTTCATATCTTTCTAATAATTTTTTATGAATACCTGGTTCAATAATATTAATTGAACTAATCGCATGCTCTAATGAAGCGCGATAATTACCTTTATAAAAGAAATTTTCAGACTTTTCTAAACCTATTTCTATTTCTTTATTAGTTGCTCTATATCGATTACCATAAACGATCGAAGCTTCAGCCATATATGCTGTTCTTGTGGTTTCGTTAGTAGTAATATATAGTTTTAAAACTAAATCTCTTGCAGTATCTACTCTTGTATTTAAAGTTTTCATTGAAATCGGTTTTAATTCAAGTTCTTTAACTACTTCAGCGATTGCCTCTTCAGTTTCAATTAATTCAATATAATAATTTTTAGGAATAACTGGTAATTTATAACTATTAATTTTCTTTTTAGCCTGACGATAGATTCCTTTTATTTCTTCTAATTGTTCTCTTGCTCTTAACTCATCATCTTTTAGGCTACCAATTGTTCTTAGTAAATAATCTAAATTATCTTCTGTTTTCGCTAATCTTACATTAATTTGCTCTAATTCTTTGCATAATCTTGAATAAGGAAACGATTTACTCCTACCACTTTCAATTATTACATCATAATCTTTAATAATTAAACCTAAATCTTCACTTAAAACATTAACAACATTAACTTCTTCATCAGTTAAGTCATAACTATATTGTAAGTCCTCCATACTTCGATTTAAATTTTTAAGTACTTTTTCTGTTTTACTTGTTCTAACACCAATAGTTCTTGCTAAATCATCATAAGTCTTCTTAGCTAGTTTCTCATTTTCAAAATCATTATACAAACTATCAAAATAATCGATCATTGTCTTTAAATCAAAGGTTGAATCTTCAAGATTTAATACTTTTAAACGATCAAAAATATCAGCAATCTTTTTCTCTGCTTCTTTAACATTATGTTCAAAATTTAAATAATCTAAATTAAATCCTGTTTTAATTAGACGGTTATAAATCCCTTTTATTTCTTCTATTTTTTTAGGAATTAAATTTTTACCCATTACAATAATACTTGGAGCTTCTTCTACCACTAATTTTAAATTACCAATTGTATCATCTAGAGCTTTAACTATTTTACCTACTTCATTAATACTATTATTTTCCATCGCAATCTCAAAGGCACTGAAAAGTTTATCAATTGTTTCAAACTGTAGTTCAATCGGTTTAGAAACCATTTCATATAAATCTTTACTCTTATTAAAACTAGTATATATTTCTCTATATACCCCTTTTAATTTAGTAACTGTTTCTCTATTTTTTTCTTCACTTAAAGATATTTCTTTAATCTCTCTTAGTAAAAAGTTAGATCTTTTTTTAATATAAACTATTTCTAATTCAATTTTAGCTAATTTTCTCTCTAAATCTTTATATTTCTTATCTTCATATAAATCATCTAATTCAATTAATTCATCAGTTATTCTTGGTAAGTCAACATCTTTAATTTCCAAAAACCTTTTCTTAAAACTTTCATGTATTTCTCTTAGTTCTTCATTATTTATTAGATTCTCAACTTTATTTAATTCGGTTAATATAGCCGCGGAGACAATTAAATTTTTATCTCTTTCTAAATTAGTAAGAATATCATGATATTTCTTCTTTTGATGACGATTTATTAAATACAAAGCTAAAACAATCGCGCCTATCCCGACTATTGCATAAGTAATGGCTAATAATGTATATAAATTGTCACCCATTAAGACACATCCTTACTATGTTAATAGTATCACAATTAAACAAATATTTAAATAATAACTGTAAAGTAATTATGGCACATATATTGTTACATTACCTGTTTTACCCACTTCACTTAATCTGTTTTTTATAAATGTTTGTGATGCAGTATCTTTTACTATTATATTTATTCCAGAGGTTATGTTATAAAACAT
>JAAZHN010000051.1 GCA_012510695.1 Mollicutes bacterium | reverse complement strand
TATTCATTAATAATTGCAAAAAACTCATTATTGATATATAATTCTATATAGAAGTTTTTTCTTGGTATTAAAAGTCTCCGATTTTTTACTAGGATTAAACGGATAAGAGAAATGGAGGAATTTATTATGGCTTTATCTAAAGAGGAAAAAGCTAAGATTGTTAAAGAGTTTAGTAAAGATGGTAAAGATACTGGATCTACTGAAGTTCAAATCGCAATCTTAACAAGAGAAATTGATGAATTAACTGAACATTTAAAAGTTCATATTCATGATTTCCATTCAAAAAGAGGTCTTTTCTTAAAAGTAGGTAAAAGAAGAGGTCTACTTGATTACTTAAAAAGAACAGATGTAATCAGATATAGAGATATTACAGCAAAATTAAATATAAGAAAATAGGCACTAAAATTTTTAGTGTCTTTCTTTATAGAAAAGAGGAAAAATATGAAAAAAGTTTTTGAAACTGAATTTTTCGGAAGAAAACTAATAGTAGAAAATGGTGAACTTGCTAAACAAAGTAATGGTTCAGTATTAGTTCGTTATGGTGATACAGTCGTATTAAGCGCGACAGTTATGAGTAGTAATGTTAGTACTGCTGATTTCTTTCCATTAACAGTAGTTTATAATGAAAAATTATATTCAGTTGGTAAAATCCCTGGTGGTTTTATTAAAAGAGAAGGAAGACCATCAGAAAATGCTACATTGACAGCAAGATTAATCGATAGACCGATTAGACCGATGTTTGATGAAAACTTCCGTAATGAAGTTCAAGTAATTAATACGGTGTTATCTGTTGATCAAGATAATTCACCAGAAATGACTGCTTTATTTGGGTCATCTTTAGCACTTAGTATAAGTAATATTCCATTTGATGGACCAGTTGCTGGTGTTGTTGTTGGGATGATCGATGATAAGTTTATTATTAATCCAAGTGGAGAAGAGTTAGAAAATAGTAAATTACATTTAACTGTAGCAGGTACTAAAGAAGCTATTAACATGGTTGAGGCTGATTCTAAAGAATTAAGTGAAGAAGTAATGCTTGAGGCATTAATGTTTGGCCATGAAGCAATTAAAGAATTAATAAAATTTCAAGAAAAAATTGTTAAAGAAATAGGTCTTGAAAAAATAGAAGTTGAACTTGCTAATATTGATGAAAAATTAGAAAGTGAAGTTAAAAAGTTTGTTGGCAGTAAAATGTTAGAGGCTATTCAAGTTAAAGAAAAGTTAGAAAAATATGCCCAAATTGATGGTGTCAAAGAAGAGACTATTGAACATTTTACGAATATTTATGCTGATACTGAAGAATTAGCTGAAATTTTAAAACAAGTTAAAAAAGTTGTAGATAACATCGAAGCAGAAGAAGTAAGAATGTTAATTACAGATAAAAAGATTAGACCAGATGGTAGAAAAATGGACGAAATCCGTGATTTAAGTGCGAGTATCGATTTACTTCCACGTACACATGGTTCAGCAGTGTTTACAAGAGGGCAAACTCAAGCACTTGCAACTACAACTTTAGGAGCGATTGGTGAACATCAAATTTTAGACGGTTTAGGATTAGAAGATACAAAAAGATTTATGCTTCATTATAATTTTCCTGCTTTCTCAGTTGGTGAAACAGGAAGATATGGTTCACCAGGAAGAAGAGAAATTGGTCATGGTGCCTTAGGAGAAAGAGCGCTTGCCCAAGTTATTCCTAATGAAGAAACATTCCCATACACAATTAGGGTTGTTTCAGAAGTATTAGAAAGTAATGGTTCATCATCACAAGCAAGTATTTGTGCAGGATGTTTAAGTTTAATGGCAGCTGGAGTTCCAATTAAAGCCCCAGTCGCGGGTATTGCTATGGGACTTGTTACTAAAGGTGATAAATACCAAATTTTAACTGATATTCAAGGTCTTGAAGATCATATGGGTGACATGGACTTTAAGGTTGCCGGTACTAAAGAAGGTATATGTGCTCTGCAAATGGATATAAAAATTAAAGGTGTTACTAAAGAAATCTTAAAAGAAGCATTATCTCAAGCAAAAGATGCGAGAATGGCAGTTTTAAAAACAATGGATGAAGTTATTTCTGCACCAAGAAAAGAACTAAGTCCTTATGCCCCAAAAATTAGAATGCTACAAATAGATCCAGAGAAAATCAAAGAAGTAATTGGCCGTGGTGGAGAAATGATTACTAAAATTATTCTTGAAGCAAGTAATGTTAAAACTGTCAGCGATAAAGATGCAGTTAAAGTTGATATTGAAGATGATGGAAGAGTAATTATTTATCACACTGATTATGCAATAATCGATAAAACATATGAAATGATTGAAAACATCGTTAAAGAAGCTGAAACTGGTAAAATATATACAGGAAAAGTAGTTAAAGTTGAAGACTTTGGTTGCTTCGTTGAATTATGGCCAGGTTATGAAGGCTTAGTTCATATTTCTCACCTTGCTCATGAGCATGTTGCAAAATCTAGTGATATTGTTAAAGTAGGCGATGAAATAATTGTTAAGTCTTTAGGTAGAGATAATCGCGGTAGATTAAATTTATCTAGAAAAGAAGCTCTACCAAAACCTGAGAAAAAGGAAAAAACAGAATCTAAATAAAAACCTCTTAAACCAAGAGGTTTTTATTTGTCAAATTAGTTGATATTTTTT
>JAAZHN010000050.1 GCA_012510695.1 Mollicutes bacterium | reverse complement strand
GGCTCGTCCAGATCAAGGAATTTAAGTGCTTTAAGAAGTTATTATAATTATTTATTAAAAGAAGAAAAAGTAGATAATAATCCATTTTTATTAGTGTCTGGTAGTAAAAAAGAAAAGAAATTGCCTAATTTTTTACAATATAATGAATTAGAAAAAATCTTAGAACAATGTGGGGATGATCCACTAGGTATAAGAAATAGATTGATTATTGAAATGCTAATCGCTAGTGGACTTAGAGTCTCAGAACTTGTTAATATAGAACTTGAAGATGTAGATATTTCATCTAAATCTATTAAAGTAATGGGGAAGGGTAAGAAAGAAAGAATTGTTTATTTTGGTGAATATGCTCTTAAGAGTTTAGATGATTATTTACCCAATAGTCGTGATATACTATTAAGAGGAAAGAAGAGTAATAAATTATTTATTAATCACTTAGGAGATGATTTAACTCCAAGGGGAGTCGCTGATATTATTAATAGAATAATTAAATTGACATCAATTGAAAGAAATGTTTCTCCTCATACATTTAGACATTCATTTGCAACAATGATGTTAAATGAAGGGGCTAATACGAAAGTAGTTCAAGAATTATTAGGTCATGAAAGTATGGCAACTACAAGTATTTATACCCATGTAAGTAATGATAGATTAAGACATGAATATTTAAAAGCACATCCAAGAGCAAAAAAATAGGAGGGTTTATGGGAAAATTAATTTTATATTCAGGAGTGATGGGATCTTCAAAGACCACTTCTTTAATGCAAGAAGTGTATAATTTAGAAAATAGTGGTAATGAAGATGAAAAAAACAAGCAAAAAAAACGACAAAATAAAAAGATTATATTGATGAAACCAGGTGTTGATACTAAAGGACATGAATTTTTTCATTCGCGTTTTGGTGGAGAATTTTATCGGCCTGTAGATGTGATTTTACCAGCGGATAAAACAATTATAGAGGCTTGTAATTTAAGTAAAGTTAATATTTTAAATTATGATTTTTTAGTTATTGATGAAGCTCAGTTTATGAATCCAAAACAAGTTTATGAACTTTGGCAAATTAGTAACAAAATTGAAAAATTACAAATTATTTGTTATTCATTGATAACAGATTTTCAAGCTAATTTTTTTCCAGGTAGTGAAGCCTTATCTCGTTTTGCTGATGAAAAATATATTTTGGTAAGAAGATGTGAATATTGCGCCCAAGAACTAGCTAATTTCAATGCCAGAAAAGTTAATGGAGTCTTTGTTACTGAAGGTGATCAAGTTGTAATTGATAATAAAGCAGATGTTTCTTATAAAAGTTTATGTGGAGCTTGTTATTATAAACACTTGCGAGCTAATGATGATGTGAGCCAACAAATTGATAGAGAGCTCTCTGAAATAAAAAAATATGTCAAGAAAAAATGACAATTGACACTCAGATGAATAATCACTTTTAAAAAGTGATTATTTTTGTTATACTTTAATAGTGTGAATAGGAGGAAAGAAAGATGGAAAAATATGTTTATTTGTTTAGCGAAGGCGACAAATCAATGCGTAACCTATTAGGTGGTAAAGGGGCTAACCTTGCAGAAATGATCAAAATTGGTCTACCGGTTCCAAATGGGTTTACAGTCACAACTGATACTTGTAATAAGTATTATGAAGACGGTGAAAAAATTTCTGAAGAAGTCGAGAGACAAATTCTTGACAAATTAGCAGAATTAGAAAGAGAAACAGGTAAAAAGTTTGGTGATCCACACAATCCTTTATTAGTGTCTGTTAGATCAGGTGCAAGAGCAAGCATGCCAGGAATGATGGATACAGTTTTAAACTTAGGTTTGAATGATGAAGTAGTTGAAGGATTTGCTGCATCTACTAATAATCCAAGATTTGCCTATGACTCATATAGAAGATTTATTCAAATGTTTAGTGATGTTGTTAAAGATTATCCAAAATCTTCATTTGAAAGATATTTTGATCAATATAAAGAAGAAAGAGATATTCATTTAGATACTGACCTTTCTGCTGAACAAATGAAAGAAGTAGTAGAGCATTTTAAAGAAAATTATCAAGAACTTAGTGGAGAAGAGTTCCCACAAGATCCTAAAGTTCAATTATTAGAAGCAATTAAAGCAGTATTTAGAAGTTGGAACAATGAAAGAGCAATTATTTATCGTAGAATGAATGATATTCCAGGTAGTTGGGGAACTGCTGTTAATATTCAAGAAATGGTTTATGGTAACCGTGGTGATGATTGTGGAACAGGGGTGGCATTTACAAGAAATCCAGCGACTGGTGAAAAGAAATTATATGGTGAATATTTAATTAATGCTCAAGGTGAAGATGTTGTCGCAGGTATTCGTACTCCAGAAGATATTTCAACCCTAGAAAATATTATGCCAGAAGTTTACAAACAATTTGTCGAAATTTGTGATATTTTAGAACATCATTATAAAGATATGCAAGATATGGAGTTTACAATTGAAAGTGGTAAACTATATATGCTTCAAACAAGAAATGGTAAAAGAACTGCAGCAGCAGCTCTAAAGATTGCTGTTGATCTTGTTAATGAAGGTATGTTAACAAAAGAAGAAGCAATACTAAGTATTGATCCAAGATTACTTGATTCATTGCTGCATCCAATGTTTTCAGTGGAAGCACTTAAAAAAGCAACGCCAATTACTACAGCACTAGCAGCTTCACCAGGAGCGGCTACTGGTCAAATTTACTTTACAGCTGAAGATGCAGTTAAAGCAAATAAAGATGGCAAAAAAGTTATTTTAGTTAGACTTGAAACATCTCCTGAAGATATTGAAGGAATGAATGCGGCTGAAGGTATTTTAACTCTAAGAGGTGGGATGACTTCTCATGCAGCTGTTGTTGCAAGAGGAATGGGTACTTGCTGTGTTTCAGGAGCAGGAGACCTTAAAATCGATGAAGAGAAGAAAATTTTAGAAACTAAAGAAGGTCAAACATTTACTGAAGGCGACTGGATTAGTTTAGATGGTTCAACGGGTGCTGTTTATGGTGAAAAATTAGACACTGTTGAAGCAGATATTTCTGGTGATTTTGAAACTGTTATGAAATGGACAGATGAATTTAGAACAATGAAAGTTCGTACTAATGCTGATACACCAAAAGATGCTCTAAAAGCTCGTGAATTTGGGGCAGAAGGTATTGGACTTTGCCGTACTGAGCATATGTTCTTTGAAGAATCAAGAATTATGGCAGTTAGAGAAATGATTCTAGCAGATAATGTTGAAGCAAGAGAGAAAGCTTTAAATAAATTATTACCAATGCAAAGAGGAGATTTTGAAAGTATATTCAAAGCAATGTCTCCATACAGTGTAACAATTCGTTACTTAGATCCACCACTACATGAATTCTTACCTCATACTGAAGAAGAAATTCAAGAATTAGCAACTGATTTAAATATTTCAGTAGAAAAATTAAAAAATCATATTGAAAGTATTAAAGAAGTTAACCCAATGATGGGACATCGTGGATTAAGATTAGCAATTACTTATCCAGAAATTGCTGTAATGCAAACAAAAGCAGTTATTGAAGCTGCAATTAATGTTAATAAAGAAGGATTAAATGTTGTTCCAGAAATTATGATTCCTCTAGCAAGTGATGCTAAAGAATTAAAATATGTTGTTGATATCGTTAAAGAAACAGCAGATAAATTAATTAAAGAAGCTGGTTCTGATCTTAAATATGAAGTTGGTACAATGATTGAAATTCCAAGAGCAGCTCT
>JAAZHN010000002.1 GCA_012510695.1 Mollicutes bacterium | reverse complement strand
GTCTTAAACTTCAAAGTATACGATTATAATAAAATAACTAGCAAAATATATTCAATATATTTATCTGATAGGCAATGTAGTAATGATCCTCTTAGGAATATTGAGATTATTATACCGAAGTATAATTTAAATGCTGATAGTGATTATTGTCAAACTAATCCTGAAGATAAATGTTGCAAGGAATTGCTTTATTCTGATGAGCCGGTTATTTGTAAGGAAAAAGCAAGTAGTTCGAATGCAGTATCGTCATCAAATAAAGAAGTGCAAGTGATTAATAATAAAAATAATTCAAAATTTTTAATAATAATCTTCATAGTATTTCTTATATTAACATTAATTATAATTATAATTAAGAAATATATAGAACGTAAAGATCTAAAAGAAAGAGGAATGATTTAATGAAAAAAAGAGGAATCTTCTTAATAATACTATTATTGATTGGAGTAACAACACCATTTGTTTTTAGTGATAATTCTAAAGATAGTATTATTAAGCCTAGCTATTTAGCAGAAGGTAAAACCGGTAAAAAGGTCAAAAAACTTGTTAACTGTAATGATCCTAAAGCCCAAAAACTAGCAGGCGATGAACAATACAAAAAAGTTTGTATTGACGGGGCTTCAACCCCAAGCCAGTTTGAATTGACACTAGAGTGTGATGATGAAGAAATTAAAGACTGGTTATCTGAAAATGACTATAAAGAATTTTGTACTGAAACAGGATCTGAAGGTGAAGGTTCTTCTTTAGGTGGTTCTAATGTAGAGGTGGAAATTGAACACAAAGAAGAGATTAAGGAAATTACTTCTCCCTCTGTAGAGTGTACTGATCCTAATGCAAAAGCCAAAATGGGTGAAATTGAATACAACCGTAAGTGTGTAACAATTATAGAAGGCTGTATAGATAAAACAAATGTAAATATTTGTATGGGTGAAGCTGATGATGGTTACATTTATGAAGGTGGAGAAAAAGGAGTTTCTAATAACATATATGCTTGTGTAACAAAAAAGAAAGCATCAGGAGAAACGTTTGAACAAGCAGTTTTTTCTAATAATCCATACTGTAGTGTATACTGCAAAGAAGACTCTGAAACTTATTACCAAGGATATGGTTATAATCCAAAGACTGGATTTAGAATTGGTTCTGGTCAATATTTTGAGTACAAACCATTTTCTTTAGGTGAGGAAACATTAAATAATTTACCTCATATTCGTCAATATAGAACTTGTATTTATAAAACAGATATTGGTAAATTGACAACAGATTTATATGGAAAAGCTTATAATAAAGACAATATTAAATCAATTACAACAGCTAGTATAACTGGCGGATATTATAAAGAAGCATATGATGCAATAACTACATATTATAAATCTATAGAGAAAGTAAAGAAAAACTCTGAAAAAATATTTGAGATATTATCTGAAACAGACTGTGTTACTGGTAAAGTATCTAATAAAATAGTAGGTCAAAACAACTTAAATCAAGTAGTAGACAATAATTTAAGTAGTGATGAAATTAATAATATGCTTGCTAAAAATGATAAGATTAAAACCATAGGTGTAAATTCATATACTATGGATGAATTTAATATAAATAATTCAACATATGTTGCAAGTGGTAAAGGAACATATCATCGTATTGGAATACCAAAGGGTGGGTTTCATATTGGTACTTATACCGGTGATAAAGAAAGTGAAATTTGTTGTAAATACTCTAAATGGGAAGAGGCAGCTGAGTCAAGTATGTCTGAACATATTAAAGGAATATTAATAGGTATTTATTATAATAAACCGCACTTAATGAATATTAAACAAGATCAAAGTTATTCTGTAACAGTAAACTTCCTAGATCAAAACGGTAACGTTTTAAATTCGGTATCAAAAGTAAGCGCGCCTGCAACAGCTAATACAAAAATTCAAGTAGCTAGATTTATTGGCTTTGAAGGAATAAAAAGAGAAAATATTAGTTGTAGTGGGGTTAGTGATAAAGATATTTCATTAATTAACGGAAAAGAACTAATAATTAATAATGTTACAAGTAATGTTGTTTGTAATGTTGGAACAACAGAAAAAGTTCCTGCGAACTCATTCTCAGTAAAATATTCTTATATTAAAAACAGCACTGCAACAATAAATGGCACTATTAATACAACATTAAATCCTAAAACTTCAACTCAGGAAGTAATATTTAATCACTCACAAGAAGCAATATCTAAAGTTGAATGCCTTCCTGCAGGAAAATTTGGGAATATAACTGTCAATAATAATGTTGCAACAGTTACTGATATTAAGTCTGCTCTAGAATGTTCTATTTATTTAATTGATGGCGAACCAAGTGGAACATATAGTGCAAATATCACAATCAATGGCCATACTCCCGATCCTTATTTTAATGGTTCATCAAAAGATGTTAATGGTCGTTTAATAATCGAAGTTCCAGTAGATTACAACGGAGTAAAAATTGATAATACTCCAGTTAGATTAGATTTTGGGAAGATGGATTGTAAAGGAACTTATTCAGAACGTCAATTTTCAGCTGGTAAAATAATATTCTATGATGTAACAGGTGATATAAATTGTAATGTTAAAGCGGACTTTGCCGATAAAAACAAACTTTACACTCTATATGTTACAGTAAACTTTGAAACAGCAAACGGAACGAAGAAAATGTATAATGCTGCAATTCCATCTAAAGCTAACTTTTTCGGTGTAATAAAATCACAATTTCATTATAATGATCATCACATTTATGATGAAACAGGTCAAAGATATTTTATTGACACATCAATACAACCTAAATGTACACCAAATAGAAATATAAAAGTTGGAAGTGTGTTGTTTGGTGGTAATTACTTAGAAACTTACTATATGGACTGGGATGGTGATTTCTTCTGTACTCTAACAGCAAAGTCATCTAACAGTGGAAGTTTTAATTCAAATAATTCAAATACCTATTTAGTTATGGGGGATGATGAAGGAAAGAAAACTCCGTCAACTCCTTCACAAGATTCTAAAAAACCAAGTGAGAGCAAACCAGCAGTTGATTTAATCGATCCAAGAATAGGCGAATATGTTGACAAAATGTCCCTTTCAGAAATGCAAGATGAACTAAAAAAGGAAATGGGTGTTGAGAATCTTGATGTTTTAGAAGAAAAAATATATACAGGTAAATATTGGAGATATGTTAAAGGTAAAACTCATAAAGTAGAAACTAGGTACTGTGAAGATACAAAAATAGCGAAAGAAGATAATCCTTATATTAGTAATACTAATCAGTATACTAATTGGACGGTATCTCATAAAGAATTATTAAATAAAACTAATAAAACGTGCTTAGATGAGACAATCTCTGTAAGATATAAATTTGCTGAATCACTTACTTCTAGCATGAATGAGAGAACAGCCTATGTTTATGGTTATAAAAATAATGTTCTATGTGAAAAAGTTACGTATACAAGATCTGCTGCTCCATGTGGTGGTGGTGGTGGTGGAGGCGGAACGGATGATCCGGGTGAAAATCTAGGGCCTGATATCGAACTTTGTTTAAATAAATTAGAAAAAGTGTTATTAACACTTTCAAAAGAAATTCAAGCAGAAATAGAAAAGGCTGAAACAATGAAATTAGAATATTTCACTAAAGTAAGATCAATCAAAAAGGCTATTGAATCATATTCTGTTTGTCATTCATTTGAAAACTTATACACAGATACAGATATGCCACAAGTTGAAGGATTTGTTTATGATGAAATGTCAAGAACAAACCCTAAATTCAAAGAAGTTGTAAGCAAGATTAAACTTATTCCTAAAACTGAATTAAAACCAGAAACTTCTGCTCTTGAATATTGTGCTCACTCTGCTGAAGGAATGGATTGTAACAATAACAAAGTTACAAAGATGAAGTTGCCAGTATTTATTGAGGAAATAAAAACAGTACTATCTGACTCTACTGGTACAGGATATACAACTGAACATAAAACAGAAACTATGGAAATAACATTTTATGATAATGCTGTTAATAGAGCTAAAGCAGAAATAGGTTATGGTGTAGGTGCAGAAATATATAGTGTTAAACCTACAGGAGATGTAACAACTAAAAATCGACCTGATTATATGGCGGCTGTTTCTGATAATGCATTAAATTATATTGGTTTTGGATTACCAGTCAGTATCATGACTAGAGCTGGAAAATACAATTATAGTTTTGAATTAATAAAATTAGGAAAACAAAATAGATTACTGCCTAAATTCTCATCATTAAATGATGGAACAGTATATGAATGTAATTACTTTGTAGGCAATCAAATATTTTGTCACACACCTAAATGTGAAGAAAATATAATTTACTGTTTACCAAATGATGAAAAGTGTTTTGAAAAAACCACACCTGGTCTTGGTGAGATTAAAGATACAAGTTATAAAATCTTTGCCAGAGTAATAGAAAACGCTAATATTAATCCGACAGGTAGAGACTTAGGTACAAACTGGGACTCAAAAGAAGGAGAAGCAGCAATTAAGAAAATTACAAATGATGGTGATAGTATATATTTAGGAGAACCTGATTTCTCAATTACTCTAACAGGAGAAAAAATTAAAGAGATTAGAGAGTTAAATAAAACTAATAATTATGCTAAGTTTGAGCTAAAGTGTAATTCTGATGGTAATGATTGTGCAAGTAAATTTTTAGAAAAATACGTCGTGCCAGAAAAATTAGCAGAAATCCGTTCTAAATGGCGAGTCTATGATCCAGAGAAGGATACTTTTGAAATAAAACCAAAAACACCTACTGAGAAAAATCCACCAACAGGAGATAAGACAGAAAACGAATAAGAAAAATAAGAGTATTAATTACTCTTATTTTTTTGTATAATATAGATAAGCCGATTTAGTTAAGTGGTATAACAGGACCATGGTAAGGTTCAATCAACAGTTCGATTCTGTTAATCGGCACCATTTTACCTTTAAAACAATATGTTTTCATATTGTTTTCCTAAATTGTAAATTCAACCGCACCACAAGGTGTGGTTTTTTGATAAAATAAAAGAGCCCACCCAGCAAGGAGGACTCTTAATGAATTATAAACAATTAACAGGAAAAAAGAAAGTAGAAATT
>JAAZHN010000049.1 GCA_012510695.1 Mollicutes bacterium | reverse complement strand
TTCTCTTAAACTTGTAGTTTATGATCTTGTAAAAATTCGTAGTAGTTACAAGTCATTTATCAAGTCAAGTGAGTCACTAGAAAAAAATCAAGAAACAATAAAAATATCAATATAAAAAACATTAATAAAATTAATGTTTTTATGTGTATAAAATTATTCCAGCTACCAATAAACCAATAACTGTTACGATTGAAATAACTAATAGGGCATTTGTAAACCCCTGTTCTTTTTCTTGATTGGCAAGAGCTTTACCAGTGGGTGTATAGTAAGATCTTTGTCTTCCCATTTCTGCACTTGCAGCTTTAGTTTTAATATGTTCTTCATAGTCAAACATTTTTTGCATTTCTTGAGCGGTCATAGTATAACCACTTAAAGATTTTAATAATAGAGTCTCATACTCTTTTTTTGAAACAACAACTTTTTCATTATCCATATAAGTCCCTACTTTCTAACATCAGTATACATCAAGACTTAAGGACTTTCTAGTAATTAGATTAAATTTATGTCAAGTAAATGAAAAATATTATATTTTGTTTAAACTTATTTGTTTGCATAATAAAAAAGAAAAAAATTGAATTATTGATAATGTTTTAACAATAATTGAATAGATATTGATTATAAATAATGTAATTTTAGTCTTTTGACCAAATATTTATTTTTTGTTAATTTGTTTCATGAAAGGAGGGTTTATGCTTAATCAAGTAGTATTAGTAGGAAGGTTATCAGAAGATCCGGTGGTAAATAAATTAGAAAATGACAAACAAGTAATGACAGTTAATTTAGCAGTACCAAGATCTTTTAAAAACTCAGAAGGAATTTATGAAACAGATTTCATTAGATGTGTTCTTTGGAACGGAATCGCAGAAAATACCGCGGAATATTGTCACAAAGGTGATATCGTTGGTATAAAAGGAAGACTCCAAATGAATTCATATGTAGATAAAGAAGATAAAAAACATAACTATAGTGAAGTTATTGCTGAAAAAGTATCGTTCTTATCTAGTAACAATAAAAAAACAGATGAATAATCTGTTTTTTAGATGGTAACATTTCCAGTTTTACCTGCCTCTGTTAATCTTTGAGTAAACCAAGTAACATTATTTGCATCTTTAACTGTGATATTAATGCCATCTTTAACGTATGAAAACATGTTTGTGTGAGTTGTAATACTACTAAAATCACCAGAGTTTATTTCTAATGTGCTTAAATTATTGCAATTATAAAACATATTTGAAACATTAGTTAAAACTTCAGTAGTAAAACTATTAACATTTAAGGTTACTAAATTAAGACAACCATCAAACATTTGATTCATTGTAGTAACTTTTGTAGTATTGAAATTATTTAAATTTAATGTGGTAATATTCCTACAACCATTAAACATTCTAGCCATAGTTGTGACATTTTGGGTATTAAAATTTTCTAGACCAATAATTGTTGTCAAATCCCAACAATTCGCAAATACCTGTTCCATTGTTGTAACACTATTTGTAATAAAATTAGTTAAATTAATCGAAGTGAGTTTATTACAACTAGAAAACATTGCTAACATATTTATTACTTTTGAAGTATCAAAATTTGTTAAATCAAGAGTCGTTAATTTATTACAGTTTTGAAACATCCTTTGTAAGTTTGTAACTTTTGAAGTGTTAAAATTACTTAAATCTAAGTTTGTCAGTGTATAACAATTCATAAACATTTGAAAGAAAGAAGTAGCATTTGAAGTATCAAAATTACTTAAATCAATTTCTTCTAAACTTCGACAGTCAAAAAAGAAAGATAACATTGCGGTCGCATTTGCAGTATTAAAGTAATGAAAGTTGTTAATTTTTTTTAACTTATTGAAGTTATAAAATACATAATTACTATTTGAATTAGCATAAATAATACCATCTCCTTGAATATGTAAATGATAGGTATTAGTACCCAGTCCATCATCAACTATATAGGCCATAAGACTTCCATCTTGATTAGTTGATACATCCCAACTTTCAATAAAGTTAGGAGGGAGATTTATTTCATTTGCGAATGTTATTTCAGTAATGTTTGTTCGATGGTTCCAAAATGCAGTAGTTGAATCATGAGGAGAACTAATCATCGTTGTATAACCACGATTTAATTTATTAATTGTAATTGTAAATGTAACAATCTTATCCATGTTATATCCTTGATCAATATCTAGACTAAGGAAACTCACCTTAAATTGATAAGAGTGCGTTGTTCCAGGGGCAATTGGATCACTAGTGTGGGCAAGCCCAGATAATGAAGGAAGAGGTGTAGAAGCCTTATTTGAACAAGTAACTTCATCACTGCTTGTACAAGTAATTTCATAAACAATTTCATTATTTGTAACTGTATTAATAAGCTTTGAGAAAAATATCTCATAACCATTAATTGGTAATGTTCCGGAAATTTGTTACAGTAAAGTTGAAAAAACCAAAATCTCCAGGTTCAGCATTGTCTAACTCTAAATAATCTGAGCCTTGATAATTTAATTTTAATTCTCCAGTAGTAATTAATTGGCTACTAGCAGTATCATTTCCTACTACATTTATGGAAAAATAGGCAAAAGAAATCCCTAATCCAAATGAGATTAAAACAGCGATAAATACCAAAAATATTATTATCTTATTTTCTTTCATAGCATCACAATATAATTATACATGATACTTTATTATTTTACTAGACAAATTATAATTTATTTGTTAAACTGAGTATTAGCAAAGAGCTTTTATTAATAAAAAAGAAAGAAGAAAAATTATGAGTAAAATTAAAATTTTTAGTTTGGGTGGCCTAAATGAACTTGGAAAAAACACCTATGTTGTAGAAGTTGATGAGGACATCTTTATTTTAGATGCCGGTTTAAAGTATGCGATGGATACAATGTATGGAATAGATTATATTATTCCTGATTATAAGTATTTAGTAAAAAATAAAAATAGAATTAAAGGATTATTTATTAGTCATAGTCATCCAGAAAATATGGGTGGGACTAAAGATTTACTTAAAAACATTCCTGAACTTAAAATATATGCGACTAAATATAGTGCAAATATTTTAAAAATGGAAGGGATTAATGAAAAAAATATTGTTGAAATTTTACCTCACAAAAAGATAGATTTTAAAGATATAAGTGTTTTTCCAATAAGTGTAAGTCACTCAACACCTGATTCTGTAATGTATGTCATCAATACTAAAGATGGAGCGGTTGTTTATACTGGGGATTTTATTATTGATCCTTCAATGAAAGAACCATATGGAGTTGACCTTGGCAAAATCGCTTATGTCGGTAAACTTGGTGTATTATGTTTGTTATCTGAATCAGTATTTTCTGAAAGAAAAGGATTTTCATCTCCTAACCATAGGTTAGTTAATTTCTTTCAAGATACAATCAATAGACATAATAATAGAATAATGATCACATTATTACCATCACACTTATATACTATTCAGGAGATATTTAATGCTTTAGTAAACTCTCATCGTAAAGTAGTTATTATGGGAAACAAATTACAAAGAATAGTTAAAATGGCAATTGAAGATGGATATTTAAAAGTTAGACCAGATCTAATAGGGGACCTTTCTAATGTTAAAGATCCTGATGCTATATTGTTAGTTTGTGATGATAAAGAAAAACCATATCAATCAATTAGTAAAATTATTTCAGGTAATGATAAATTTATTGAATTTAAAGAAACAGATACTGTAATATTTGCTTCACCAACATATGATTCAAATGAGAAAACATTAGTTAATTTAATGGATGACATCGCGATGAAGGGTGCTCATTCAATCAATTTACCAAAAGACAAAGAAATTCTTCATCATGCTTCAAGCGAAGATTTAATGTTGATGTTAAGATTAATTTCACCTAAGTATTACATGCCTGTTAAAGGTGAATATCGTTATCAAGTTGAAAATGGGGACCTTGCTTATAGTTTAGGAATCCCTAAAGAAAATATTTTACTTAAACAAAATGGTGATGTTGTCACGATTGAAAATGGAAAGTTAATTGATGACTTTGAACATATCGATGTAGATGATGTCTTAATTGATGGACTTAATAATGGAGATGTGGGAGATCTTGTTGTTAAAGACCGAGAATTATTAAGTGAAAATGGAATTGTTTTAATAAGTGCAACCTTATCTAAAAAAGGTAAAAAAGTCTTATATGGTCCTGAAGTAATTACAAGAGGATTTATCTATGTTAAAGATTCCCAAGAAATGATTGAAGATATTAAAAAAATTAGTTTAGAAATAATTCAAAGTAATGTTATAAACAACTATATTGATTATAATAAAGTTAAACAAGAAATAAGAGAGAATTTATCTAAATTCTTATATGATGAAACTGAAAGTAATCCAATGATTATCGCGGTTATTCAAGAAATATAAACATAAAAGAACTTTTTAGTTCTTTTTTTTATGAAATAAAAAGGATATAGATAAGTAATAGATAAAGTAATAATTGAAGGGAGGTTATATGAAAAAAATTATTATTTTATTACTATTAATGATACCGATCAATGTTCAAGCAAAAAAATATTATACAGAATATAAGCCATATCTAGAAGGTGTAGAAGAACGATTAGAAACAACTGATTTAATGAAAGAAGAGGTCCAGACCCTATATCATTACTACAAAGATGTAAGAGTCAATACTGGTTATTATCCAATGGACAGGACTTATATTGATAGACCTTATAAAGATGTAAATGATGTTATCTTATTTCAAAGAGATGTAACTTTATATAAACAAGCACATTATTCAGGAGCAAGAATATTTCACCACTTAACTGATTTTTTAGTTAAAGAATTTAGTTATGAAAAAATCGATTTTATTCCAGAAACAAAAATATATAAAAAAGATTATTCAGTAGTTAATTATAAAATTGAAGATCAAAAAATAATTTTAGAAGAAGAAGTTAATTTATATGACTTATTAATATTATTTGATGCGACTAATGTCCATTCTACAAAAATAAAATTTAATAATGAGATAGTCTTTGAAACTGGAACGATTATTAATACTTATCCATATTTTGAAGTTAGTTTTACCTCAAGAGAAGGAATGGATGAGTTTATAAAATCTATAGGAGTTTATTCAAACGCACCTTATCAAACATTTTATTACTATGTTCGGTATATATATCATTGTTTATATTATAATTTAGAAAAAGTTGTGGAGACTACAAATGAAATGGTCCCAACTTATTTTAAAAAGACCAATAAATATAATTATTATAAAAGAGACTATATCAATCTTGCTGATTATTTAATTGTGAATAAAAATAATCATGATTTAACAAAGATTATTATAAATAGTTCACTGCCAAAAGAAGATGTTAAAATAACCGCAGATTTTGATATTAATAAAAATGGTGTTTATGATTTAAATATCCACTTGGGAGAAATTAATGAGAAAAGACCATTGATTGTGCTTAACGAATTAGAAATAAAAGAGCCCATTTGTGAACAAAAAGAACCAGTTAAAGAAACAATAATAAAATATATAGAAGTACCTAAAGAAATAATTAAACATGTAGAAGTGCCTAAAGAACAAATCAAATATATTGAATTAGAAACGAAATGTGAAAAAGAAGAAATAATAAAATATATACCAAAAAGAGTAGTTGAAACAAAAGTAGTACCCAAATACATTAAAGAAGAAAAAGAAGAAACTGAAAATGTTATAGATTCAAAGAATGAAAATAGTTTAGAATCACCTAAAAAACAAATAAGTGGTTTGATTTTCTTACCAATAATCTCAATGATAATTTTAATATTATTAAAAGTTAAAAGTAGATTAAGTTAACATTTATTGTGAATTTATTGTTTAAATATCCTAAGTATTATATAATCATAATAGTGGGATGTGATTAAATGAAAAAAATAATGGATGGAAATGAAGCATGTGCTAATAAAGCTTATTTATTTAGTGAATTAGCGGCTATTTATCCAATAACACCGTCTAGTCCAATGGCTGAGATGGTAGATAAAATGAGTACTTCAGGAAAGAAAAACCTTTTCAATGATACAGTTTCAGTAATTGAGATGCAAAGTGAAGCAGGTGCAGCGGGCATGGTTCATGGAGCATTACAAAGTGGTGTTTTAGCTTCAACTTTTACTGCTAGTCAAGGGTTACTATTAATGTTACCTAATATGTATAAAATAGCTGGTGAAATGTTGCCAGGAGTTATTCATGTTGCTTCAAGAAGTATTGCAACTCATGCTTTATCAATATTTGGTGACCATCAAGATATATATGCTGCAAGAGGAACTGGTTTTTGTATATTAGCTTCTTCTAATGTTGGGGATGCAAGTAATTTAGCTGCTGTCTCGCACTTAGCGGCAATTAAAGCTTCAATGCCATTTATTCATTTCTTTGATGGCTTTAGAACTAGTCATGAATTAAATACAATTGAAGAATTAAAAGATGAAGATGTATTAAAGTTAGTCGATTTTGAAGCAATTAATAAATTTAGAGCTAGAAGCGTTAATTTAAGTAATCAAGATACTAGAGGCATGGCTCAAAATGAAGATATATTTTTCCAAGTGGCAGAATCAAGAAATAAAGATTATGAAAATGTAATTAGTACTGTTGAATATTATATGGATGAAATCAATAAATTAACTAATTCTAATTATGCACCATTTGTTTATTATGGTCATCCTGAAGCAGACCGAGTAATAATCGCGATGGGTAGTGTTAATGATACAGTTAAAAATGTCATCGATGATTTAAATGCTAATGGTGAAAAATTAGGATTAGTTACCGTTCATTTATATCGTCCTTTTAGTAATACCCATTTATTAAATGTTTTACCAAGTACTGTTAAAAAAATTGCAGTATTAGATAAAGCTAAAGAACCAGGTAGTGAAGGAGAACCATTATATTTAGATGTAGTTTCTGCTTTAAAGAGTCGTGATTTAGAAATAGTTGGAGGAAGATATGGATTATCTAGTAAAAATACTACTCCAGCAGATATATATGCAGTTTATGAAATGTTAAAAAATAATCCTCGTCATAACTTTACAATTGGTATAGTCGATGATGTCACTAATTTAAGTTTAGATGTATCTGATTACCAAATAAAGTCAAACAATCAAGAATTATTAATTTATGGTTTTGGTTCTGATGGCATGGTCAGTGCTAGTAAAGATTTAATTAAAATAATAGGAGAAGAGAAAAAACTATATGCTCAAGGTTATTTTGAATATGACTCTAAAAAAAGTAATGGGGTAACCATTTCTAATTTAAGATTTAGTAATCAAACTATTAGATCTCCATACTATGTAACTAATCCTAGTATTGTTGTAGTTACTAAAGATAAGTATTTAAAAACATTCGATTGTTTAGAAAAAATAAGTAAAGAAGGAATCTTACTTCTTAATACGAATATACCTAAAGAAGAAATCGATAAATTTTTACCAAATAGAGTTAAAAGACAAATCTTAGATAAAAATATTAAAGTATTTATTGTACCTGCTGATGAAATTTCAATTAAATATAATATTAAGGGTAAAATAAATACAATTATGGAAACAATTTTACTTTGTATGTTAGGAATTAATGATTATGAAGAAATAATGATTAGACAAATAACTAATATTTTCAAAAGTAAAGGCGATGATATAGTTGAGGCTAATATCAATTGTATTAAAGAAGGAATTAACAGTGTTACTGAAATTGAAAATAATTTTACATTTACTGTTGATGAAAATTATGAAAATAATGTCATAGAATTAATCAATAGTCGTGAAGGTAATAAATTAAAGGTCAGTGACTTATTAGAATATAAAACAGGAATATTCCCTGGTGGTAATGCTAAAAATGAAAAAAGAAATTTAAGTACACAAATATCTTCTTGGGATAAAGATAAATGTATCGAATGTGCAATGTGTTCATTTGCCTGTCCACATGCTGTAATTAGACCATTTATTTTACCGAAAGATCATGAACATGCAAGTTATGCTAAAGAGATGAAAACAGATCCAAATAGTAAATTTTTAATAAGTATTAGTGGGGCTGATTGTACAAGTTGTGGTCAATGTATTAAAGTTTGTCCAACAAGTGCTTTATCATATGGACCATTTGAAGAAGATAAACAAATAGTCGCAAATGACTTATTTGAAAATTATGATAATCCTCTAATGGATAATCGTTTCACTATTAAAGGTAGTCAAATGATTAAACCTAAATTTGAATTTTCTGGAGCATGTGCAGGATGTGGAGAAACTCCATATATTAAATTATTAACTCAATTATATGGAGACCGTTTATTAATCGCTAATGCTACAGGTTGTTCAAGTATTTATGGAGGAAGTGCTCCTTCAACTCCATATTCAATTCCTTGGGCTAACTCATTATTTGAAGACAATGCTGAGTTTGGTTATGGAATTTTAATGGCTCATAAAAAATTAAGAAACAGAATTGCTTCAGTAATGAAAGAAAGCTTAGAAGCAGTAGATACTGAAACTAAAGATTTATTTAATAAATATTTAGAAAATCAAGACAACTATGAAATAACTAAAGAAGTAAAAGAAAAATTAGATGGTAGGGATTTACCAAAAGAAATAGTTGATTTAAAAGAATATATTCCAACCCCAAGTATTTGGTGTATTGGTGGAGATGGTTGGGCATATGATATCGGCTTTGGGGGAATTGATCATGTCCTTGCAACCAATGATAAAATTAAGATCTTAGTCCTAGATACAGAAGTTTATTCAAATACAGGCGGCCAAGCAAGCAAATCAAGTGGTTTTGGTCAAGTTGCTCAGTTTGCTTCTGATGGTAAGAAAACAAATAAAAAAGATCTATTTAGAATCGCGATGACTTATCCAAATGTTTATGTTGCTAGTATCTCTTTAGGAGCTAACTTCATGCAAACTATCAACACTTTAAAAGAAGCAGAAGAACATGATGGACCAGCAATTATCATTGCTTATTCACCTTGTATTGAACATGGAATAAGTGGTGGGATGATGCAAGGAACTGAAGCTCAAAAGCTAGCCGTACAAGTTGGTTATTCATTATTAATGAGGTATAATCCAAAAGAAGATAAATTAACTTTAGATTCTCCAAAACCAGATTTTGAAAGATATCCAGAATTTTTAAATAATGAGGTTCGTTATCGTAAATTAAAATTAATCGATGAAGAGATGGCTAATAAATTATTTACATTAAATAAAGAAGCAGCAGAAAAAAGATATAATTATTATTTAGAATTATCCCAAAAAACAAAAAGTTCATAAGAACTTTTTTGTTTGACTAATAGTTAAAACTTAGTTAGAATAACAACCACAAAGGAGGTTTAATGTGGATTTAAATGAATTAAAAGGAAGGGTTAACACTTTAAAAGAAGATTTATTCCTGCTTAGCCTATTAACTTGTAAAAAAGAATTAATTAGTTCAAAGAAAAATACTAGAGAAACCAATTTATTACTTTTCAATCATGAACAATCTATAAATAAAATGTGGGATCATTATGATGAAAGATTAAAAGAAAGTGGTTATATTTTAAAAATACCTAGTCTTGATGGTATCGTTAAATACTTTAAAGATTTAAAACAAGATAATCAAAATCACAATCCTAAAGAATTAGAAAATCTTTCTAGAGAAATTAGAATGTTAAGTTCTCAGTTATTTTACTTAAATAAGGTTGGTCAATTTAATTATAATCAAGAGGAGTATAACATTTTAGACCTTCTTGTTCAAAGTAATGAGATTCATAAAGTTATCGATGTAATTATTAATAATCGTAATGAAAATATGTTTGTCGCGATGCACTCATTAATAAAGTTTAAACCAAATTATTTTAAGAGTTTAACTAATTTAATTGAACAAAGATGCATTAAAAGAAAAATCCCTATAGAAGAAACAATTAACGAAATAAAAACATTTTTTAATGATAATCGTAGTCATCCAAACATGCCAACAATGAGTGAAATAATTACATGTAGTAAAACAGAAGCAGATTTAATTGATATTATTCAAGGGATATTTAAATTAGAAAATAATGAATCTAAGGCAAGTACATATTTTGATTTAGAACATAATGCTCAATGTTACTGCTCAACACTTGCCTATAAAAAGAACTATAATAAAGCCGGCAGAATACTTTATCAAAATGAAATTAATAAATCTGTTAATGAAGAAAAAATCATTGCAGACACTACCGAGATAATTATAGATAAACTAATTAAAGAGAAAAAAGAATTACTTGCTTTAATAAGTTTACCCGGGTTTAAAGCAGTAGTTTTAGATTTAATACTATTTTTAGAATCAGTAGGTTATATAACAAAAGATATCGATAAGAAAATAGTAACAACTATTATTAAAAAGACTTATCCTTTAGCTCAACAGTTCGCTAAAGAAAGACTAGCAAATCATCAAGCAAATTATAATCCCGAAAAGATTCAAGCAAAAAGAAAAGAATTAATCGATCATCTTAAGGCCCTGTCAGAACACTTACTTGATACTGCACCAGCAAGATCAAAGGTAGAAACATTAATACCAGTAAATATCAACTACACATTAAGAAAGGATAATTAATATGTTAAATGAACTAAGAGAAGAAATGGGAGACTATAAAAATTATTTATATTTTCTTAATATTATTAATAATTTTAAAAAGACAAAAGAAATATATTGGTCATTAAATTATGATGAAGAAAAACATCAACTACTTATCTTATGGGAAAAAGAATTTAATAAAGTATGGCCAAAAATAAAACCATTTTTAAGAAAAACTGGTTTTCAAACAGTCTTATTTGAACCAAGATATTATGAAAACAGACTAAATTATTTAAGAAAGTTAAGAAAAGATGAAGACTATCAAATGGAAATGAGTATTTTTGAATGTGAATTATGTGATACTATTCCCTTAACTCAAGTTTTAAAAAATCACGAATCATTTGTTACTCATCGTTATAAAGCCTGGTTATTTGATACACTTGAATTACTAAAGTTAAATAGACATTGTGAATCAATTAATAATGCAATCAGTGAAAT
>JAAZHN010000048.1 GCA_012510695.1 Mollicutes bacterium | reverse complement strand
CTATTAATAAAACCATTTTATGTTTTTTAAAAAACTTAATCATAAAGTCCCCACAAATTATGTTTAATAATAACCGCTCTTAATTGATAAACAAATAAACTTAATACTGGTAAAAGAATTAAAAATAAATATCCTACAGTAGAGGAAAAGATATTTAAAAATCCACCCAGTACTGGAATAACTATTGTATTTTTAATGCTTCCTAAGACATATGAACTAGAAACAAATTTATTATTTTCTAGTTCATAAGTTTTTTCTTTTTTATTTGTCTGTTCGATTGATTTTACTGTTGAGGCAAGAATTTCTCTTTTGGTTGTATTAATATTATAAAAAAGAATTTTATCACCGACATTAATATTCTTTAGATCCTGCTTAACCGCTAATAAACTACCACTTTTATAACCTTTAACTTTATTATTAACAAGATAGTATTTATTCCCAAAGCAAGAAATATTAAAACGGTTAAACATAAATAAATAGAATGTAACCGAAATTGCAATAAGTAAAAATAAAATTATTAATATTCTCTTAGCTATTCTCACTATTTTCACCATACTCATTTTATCATAGATAATATTATAGAGCAATTTTTTTAAGCATATTTCTTTCTAATAATTTTTGTTTGTAATTTACTTAATAATGCTTTATAATCTAATCATAGGAGGAATGCATATGTATGGAACTGATTTAACATCTCTGTCAACACCATCTGCTTCAATGTCTGTTTGGTCGCTTATTTCACTGATCTTAGCAGTTGTTGGTGGTATACTTGTTGTTACACTATTTTTAAAGAAAGGAAACAAAAGTAAACTAAAAGGTTTCTGGAAATGGCTATATGATTTTCTAAACTTTGACTTTTTAACACTAGATGTTATTTTAAGAACACTATACTCAATGGTTACTATTTACATAATCTTATCTTCATTTGACTTGATTAGTCAAAGCTTTGCATTATTCATTGGCTATTTAATCTCAGGCATCATTATTACACGTTTGTTATTTGAAATGATGCTAATGATTATAAAAATATGTCGTAATACAACTGAAATAAACGAAAAAATGAAAAAATAAGCAAACAAAAAACTTCAGTAATTGAAGTTTTTTTATGTGTCAATTATTTTAAATGTGGACATTCATCTTTTAACCAAAATGGTCCATAAATCATCTTGGTATTACAGCCATCATACTTATCAAATCTTAAAACCTTATAACCAAGACCAACACATTTATCAATTTTACCAGCCTTTTGACCAGAAACTGCAACTTCTACTACTTCATTTCTAAGACAAAAACTCGGTTTATGGCCATCTTGAACTTTAAAAAAATCTACTAAACATATTACTACCCAACATAAGACTAAAATTGTAAAAACAAAACTAACTAACTTAGAAAAAAAGTTGTTAAACCCATCACTTCTCTTTTCTTTTCTAATTAATTTTCTTTTTTCTTTTTCACTAATTAGCTCATCAGAACTAAAAGCTACGATTGGAATTGACTTAGTAGTTTTCTCATCTTTCTTTTTTGGTAACTCATTATCTATTTCTTCTTTTAAATTTTTAATTTCTTCTTTAGCTTTCTTTAATTCTTCTTTTTTATTCTTAGCCATTTTATTTCCCTCCATTTGGTTTAACTTCACTATTTATTAAATTTTCTAAATCACTCTTAGTTAATTTCTGTTTGTTAACTACTTTTGAGATTGCTGAATATAAATATCTAATTTCAGTCTTTTCACTTGGAATAGTCCTTAAGAACTTTAAAATTATTTCGCCAGTATTTTCTAAATATAATTTTATTTCAACATTATTTGTATAATAAATAATTGATAAAGCTGTAATACTTTCATAAGGAATTGTAATTATTTCTCTTCTTTGACCCATTGACATATTATTATCAAAAAGAATTAACTTTTTATCAGTAAATACTCCATGATCTCTGTGAGTTGCATAAACAGCCCAAAAAGTTTCACCTTCATAAACATAGTCAATTACATATTGGGGTAATAGATTTAAATCTTTCTTTCTTGCAAATTTGTATACTTTCTTCATAAACATATCATTCACCTAGTTTAATTATACCACAGCTAATAAATAAAAAAAATATGAGTTTCTCATATTTTTAAGCACGACTGTTATATTTTCCATCTTTAGTTGAAACAATTACTTGATCACCTTGATTGATAAACATTGGAACCTTGATTACATAACCAGTTTCAATTGTGGCATCTTTAAGGGCATTACCACTTGTATTACCCCTAAGGGCAGGTTCAGTCTCAGTTATTTCATAAGTAACCTTCTCTGGTAAATTAATCCCAATTACTTCACCTTCAAATAAAGATATTTCAATTTCTAAATTTTCTTTTAAAAACTTAATTTCTTCTTCTAATAATTTATAATTAAGTTCCATTTGCTCATAAGTTTCTGTGTTCATAAAATGATAAGTATCTCCAGTAGTATATAAAAACTGCATTGGTAGTTTATCAACATGAGCTCTTTCTACTTTAATATTTGTATTAAAAGTTTCTTCAACAATCGAACCGGTCTTTAAATTTTTTAATTTAATTCTAACAAATGCTGGACCTTTACCTGGTTTAACATGTTGAAAGTCTAAGATTAAACATAAGTTACCATCAATAATCACAGTCATCCCGTTTTTTATATCATTAATATTGATATTCATCTTTAATCACCTAACTATTTCTTTTCTTTAAAAAGGACACTTTTACGACATTTAGGACAAAATTTATTTAATTCCATACGGTCTGGTGTATTCTTTTTATTTTTTTGAGTACGAATAATATGACTTTTACATTCAGTACATTCCATATCTATGTATTCGCGATTTTCATTTTTCTTTGCCATTTTGCTTCCTCCTTTAATAACCATTGTGATTATACCAAATAATCAGTTAAAAAGTAAACACTTTTAACTTTTACGGTAATAATTTCTAATTTTTTCTTTTAAATTAGGATCAAATTCTTTTTCTTTGATCATTTCTATTTCAAATTTATAGGGTGGATATATTCTTAATTTATCTTCATCATCTTCACCAATATAGGGAGTTTCTAAGATTTTTGGAATGTTTTTTATCTTTTCATTATAAACTGCACTGATTAAATTATCAAAACCGATTGTCCCAAATCCAAAATTATCATGACGATCTTTTCTATCACCAATTTCATTTTTTGAATCATTTACATGCAAACACTTAATTTTATCAAGACCTATTTCTTGATCAAATAAATCTAAATATTGATCAAATGAAGTAATATCATGACCCGAATCATTTAAATGACAAGTATCTAAACAAAAACCTAATTTATTTTGATATTTAACATTATCATATAAATATTTTAATTCACTCAAATTAGAACCAACTTCATTACCTTTACCCGCCATTGATTCAAGTAAAATCATGACATCATAATTATTATCTAAAATTTTATTTAAACCACTTACAACATTATTTAAGCCTTCTTCTTTAGTCATATTAACTGAACTTCCAGGGTGTAAGACTAAATATTTTATTCCCAGTAAACTACATCTTCTTACTTCTTCAGTTAAAAACTGAACACTAAATTCATGCTTATCACTGCCAACATGATTAGCTAAGTTGACTATATATGGAGCATGACAAATGATCAAGTCCATTAATATTCCTGATTCTTTCATTAACTCGATTGCTTCTTTAGTTAATTCTTCATTAATCGGACTTCTTAAAGTATTTTGGGGAGCTCCTGTATAAATCATAAAAGTATTAGCCCCATAACTTAATGCTTCTTTAACACTTCCTAAAAGTTGATTATTAGAACTAAATGAAACATGACTACCTATTATTAACATATTTATCACCTACTTATTTGATTATCTCATAAAAAAAAGCAAGTGTAAACTTGCTTAATTCATATTATGGAGTTTCAACTACTGGAACAACAGTTCCTTCAAAAGGCTCAATTGCATCATGACAATCAGCTACTGGACAATTTGTACGAATTGCATCTTGATCAGCTGCTGAATCTGTTGCACCTGTTCTAAGTTTTCCAACTACTTTTCCTTTTTGTTGAACAATACTCGCATAATCTACAGCAGCATCTACAGTTGGGGTAGGCCCATCTGTTGAATTATCATACCCTGTTTGAAACTTAAATTCATTGTTATAAGTATGTATTTCCTTAACCTTACCAGAATCTGAATCTATTTTCATACATCCTTCATAAGTATCACCATCTTTTAAATTATCGATGAAATAACATAGAGGCGCTGTTGCACCATGTTCTCCCTTATTAATTTCATATGCTGATTGCACTTTACCTGAGAAGTTAATTATTTCTTGTGCAAAAATGTTTTTAGATGAACTTTCCATTGCATTTAAGACTGTTGGCATGATTAATAAAATTAATCCCCCCAAGATAACGATAACAACTAATAACTCAACTAATGTAAACCCTTTTTTATTTTTCATAGTTTCCTCCTTCTATGCTTATTAAATAAATTATAGCATTACTTTGAGAAAATGCAAAATGTTTTTAAACAATTTACATTTAATATACTTATAATTTAAAATCTTCTAAAAAATCATCGATTGTCATTTCTTTTATTTTTATTTCTTGAGGTTGTTTTTCTTCTATTTTCATTTCAGTTTTTTCTGCTTTTGCCTCTTCTATCTGAGCTTTAGTAAAAGCATATTTAAATTTTTTATTATCGATTACAGAGCCAGTACTCGCCATGTCCATAATCGGAATTTCTGTATTTTTAATAAATTTAATATTATCATCAAATACTAACCCCACTAATAAGTTATTAGTAAAAGATGTAGCATTTATTATTGAGTAATTAACTGATTTTACTTTTTTAAGTAAAGTATTCCCTCTTTTAGCTCTTCCAGTTAATTCTAGCTCATTAACTCTAACCCTCTTAGCGGTTTTTTTATCAGTAAATATTGTAATAAATTCGTCAGTATTATTTAAACCTAGGGCACTTACTACATAATTATCTTTTAAGTTAATTCCCTTTACCCCACTAGCTCTTATATTAACAAGTGGTATTTCTTCTTTATCTGCTCTTATATAGTAACCATCATTAGTAATTAAGGTTAAGTTTTCACTTTCATTAAAGACGCTTACTACTTCATCTTTATCTTTAAGTTTCATTAACTTCATTGCTCTTGAATATCTAGTTACTTCTAAGTTTTTCAAAGTTGTTCTCATTACTTGACCATTTTTAGTCACGATTAAAATATTTTGTTCATAAACTTGATTGTTAAATAGTTGAGAATTAATAACCTTATCATCAGGACTGATGGTGACAATATTACTTAAATGTTTACCTAGTTCTTTCCATCTTCCTTCAGGAATTTGGTGAACTGGAATATATAAATAATTACCTAAACTTGTATAAACAAGTAATGTATCTAAAGTATTAGCTTCGATTAAATTTATAACATAATCACCATCTTTAAGACCTGTTTCATCTTCATTTGAAGCTGAGTAGGATTTTAAATTAACTCTCTTTAAATACCCTTCATTAGTTAAGACAATAATTACATTTTCTTTACTAATCATTTCTCTTTCATCAATTTTTATTTCTAAGACTTCTTCTTCAATTTCCGTCTTTCTTGGAACTCCATACTCTTTTTTAATTTTTCTTAAATCATCTTTAATAACTCCATTTAGTTTTTCAGGATCAGCTAAAATACTTTGTAGTAATTCAATTACTTTTTTTAAGTCTTCTAATTCCTGCATTAATAAAGTAATATCAGTATTTGTTAAACGGTATAATTGTAACATGACTATTGCTTCAGCTTGTTTCTCACTAAATTCATATTTTTTTACTAAGTTGATAATCGCATCAGCTTTATTTTTTGATTCTCTAATTGTTTTAATTACATCATCTAATATACTAATTGCTTTAACTAAACCTTCTGTAATATGAACCTTGGCAAGAGCAAAGTTTAAATCAAACTGTGTTTTTTTAGTTACTACTTCTTTTTGATGTTCAATATAGGCATCTAAAATTGGAATAATTCCTAAAAGTTTTGGTCTTCTATTAACAATTGT
>JAAZHN010000047.1 GCA_012510695.1 Mollicutes bacterium | reverse complement strand
GCAAGAAATAATCTTTGTAAGGTGTCAGGAAATCTTAAATCAATAAAATTAAAATATTCACCATCTGGGATAAAACCTGAAACAATCTTACCATTTTTAAATCCTAAACCTTTAATTTTAATATGACAATTAATGTTCATAGTATAATAAAATTCGGCTTTTTTTATCAAAACATTTTCATTTTCATTTACCATAATTAAAAGTAAATAGTTGTTATTTAAATACTTTTAGTTTTACTATAAAATGACAATAAAGGTTTAATGTATAAAGTTAAACCTTTTTTAAAAAAATGAAGAGAATTAGAAATAATTTAATAATAATAATTTATTTTTTCTTTTTTGGTCTACCTGCTTTTTTCTTTGCCATAACTAATTAGCCTCCTTTTTAGTTTTCTTTTCAGTTTCAATCCTGAGTAGAATATCTTTAGAAAACTTCATTTTTTGTGCTGGTTTCATACCTTTTGTTTTTACTTTAATATATTCCTTAAGTTCTGGCACTGTCCATTCCAAAATACTTTTATTAAAAAATTCATATGACTTAATTATTTGTTTATTTTTTAGAAGACTTCTTGCTTCTTTAATATCATTCTGTTTAAAATTCATTTTCGTTTAAGATTTCTCATACGAACAGCCCTTGCTTTCTTTAATCTATTTAGTAAAATTTTTCTTTGTTCAGGTGTAATCTTTCTTTTTTTTGAATTATACCTACTAACTTGTAACCCTCTTTTTTCCCCAGAAGTATCTCTAATATATTTATTCTTTTCAATATAACCCATTCTTATACCTACTTTTTTTCCAACTCTTATTTTATAAGGTCTTAACTTTCTTGAAACTTTATTATAATATCCTCTTATTTCTTTAGGTACTCTTACAACATTTTTTCTTTTACCTAATGGTTCAAACCATGCACTTCTTGAAAGAGTATTATCAACTTTATATGCTAAAAAATCTTTTGCATCTTGTAATGTTAAAGGTCTTGGTGTTAAATTAACAATCTTCCCTTTCCTTTTAATTTTAACATAATAGGTTGGTACTGCTTTTTGTAATGATTCTCTTTTAAAATCAGAACTTAATTTTAATCTCGGCACAGGTCTTCTAGCTGTTATTCTACTTACTGGTTTTGAAGTTCTTCTTACTGATGTAGCAGTTGACTTTCTACTTACTGGGTTTGAAGTTCTTCTTACTGATGTAGCAGTTGACTTTCTACTTACTGGTTTGCTTAGGATATTAATGCTAGAAATATTAATGCTGGGGGTATTAATTCTTGTAATATTACTGCTAGGAGTTCTTAGATAATTACTTTTTAATAATCTCCCACCACTACTCAATCCAATGTATTTAATATTAACATATCTTACCCCAGATTTATACCCACTCGCATAATTAATACCAGTATTTTTTTGTAATAATCTTTTTAATATGTTCCTCTCTGCTGTATTAATTGTCCCTTTATTAAATTTTGTTAATAACTCTTTTGTAACACCTTTAGGTTTATATATTTCTACTTTCCAAATAGGTATTCTCTCTCCATTTAAGGT
>JAAZHN010000046.1 GCA_012510695.1 Mollicutes bacterium | reverse complement strand
TGAAGAAATCGCTAATGGGATATGTTCATTAAATGAAAATTGTGATCGCTTAGTAAGAAGTTATGTAATTGAGTATGATCCTGATGGTAATGTAGTTGATTTTAATACTCATTTAGCTGTTATTAATTCAAACATAAAAATGACTTATGAAAATGTTAATAAAGTATTAGAAGATAATAATATGGTGCCTGGTTATGAACCTTATCTAAAACTTTTAAAAGATTTAGAACATTTATCAAACCAACTTGATGCAAAAAGAATTGATAGAGGTTGCCTAGATTTTGCTAGTAGTGATATAGAATTTGAAATTGACCAAGACGATAAAATTAAAGATTTTGTTATAAGAGATGAGAAAACTGCCGAGAAAATGATAAAAAACTTCATGCTTCAAGCTAATGAAAATACTGCAATTTATTTAAGCCATTTAGGAATACCACTTATTAATCGAATTCATGAAGAACCTGAGGAAGAAGAAATTAAAAACGCGGTTAATTTTATTAATACCTTAGGATTTAAAACAAGAAATTTAAGAAATGTTGGTAATCCAAAAAGTTTACAATATATTTTAAAACAGTTATCTCATCATAAAGAATTCCCAATTATTTCTTCTCTAATCTTAAGGGGTTTAAAAAGAGCTGGCTATTCAACAAAACCAATTGGACATTATGGTTTAGCCCTTGATCACTATGCCCAAGTAACTGCTCCGATTAGAAGAGTTGTTGATTTAGAATTACAATATTTATTAGATAAACTAGAAAGTGGTTTTGATTATTCTTATGAATCTTTAGTGGATTTAGAAAAAGAATTACAACAAATAGCGGTTCATGTAACAAGCCGTGAATTAAGTTCAGATAATGCCGAAAAAGAAACAGTTATGATGAATATGGCTGCTTATATGGAAGATCATTTAGGCGAATACCGAAATGGAGTAATTATAGATATTGATAAATGTGGAATATTAGTTAAAACTACCGAAAATATTATTGGACGTGTTTCGTTTAGTCAAGTTTGTGGTGGCAAATATAAATTTGACAGTGAAAGAAGAACTCTTAACTGCAAAAGTCTTAACAGCACATTAAAAATTGGTTCTTATGTAAGAATTAAAGTCATCGGAGCTTCTAAAGAAGACAGAACAGTAGACTTTGCTATTAAAGAAAATGTTAATAGTAAAAAGAAAACTAAAAAAATGGTTCTAAAACCACAAGAAAATTAGTCTATTTAAAAAGGTTGAATTAACAACCTTTTTTATTGATCTAATAAAATAATTACACGATCAGCATGACCTTGAGCTGGATAAGATTCTTTTAATGCTTCACTGTATTCGACAATTGCGATATGTTTAACCTTTAAATCCTTAATTGAGACATCTTGATCAAGTAATTGAAATTTAGTGCTTTTATCATAGGTAAACCAAACAACATTCGAGCCTTCAATTAAAAATGAACCTTCCCCTTTTTTATCAGAGATTTCTTTAACAACGCCTGTAACTGTCCCAATCGGTTCTTTATTTTCATTGTTGATTACTGGTGGATTTGGTTTTTCTTTATCTTTACCAGTTGTAAATACTAAAACGGTTAATAAAATGACTCCAATAATAATTACTATTACACCATAATTAATCTCTTTCTTTTTCATAATTCACTTCCTTATATATTAAAATTGTTATAGTCATTTAAAAATTCTTTATACATTTTCTTTAAATCATCATAAATAAACATTCCCATGGCGTCATCTAGTTTAAAATATTTAGCCTCGACTACTTCATGATCTTGAACAATAATTTTATTACTTTTAGGTCTAGCAATAAAATATACTACATCTTTTATATAGTCTTCTTTACTTTGATAAGTAATTAAATACCGATTATCACTGATAATTTCCACATCGATATTTGTTTCTTCCTTAACCTCTCTAATCGCAGTTTCTTGTTCAGTTTCACCTGCTTCTACATGGCCTTTTGGTAATAACCAATGTCCTGCTTCATTTCTAACTAAAAGAACTTCATCATCTTTAACAACTATGCAACCACAAGATTTTTCTTTTTTCATATCTTAAATCTCATCCCTTTCTTTATTTCCCTAAAACCATATTTTTCATAAGCTTTTATAGCATTTTTATTATAACACATTACATCGATATCGATGATTTTAATATTTCTTTTTTTTGACCATTTTAAACATTCATTAAATAACTTTTTTCCAATACCTTGATTTTGATATTCTTCATTAACATACATAGCCTCGATGAAGGCCTCTTTATTAATAAATATTTCATCTAAAACTTTTTCATATATATAAATAAAACCAACTAAATCATTGTCAATTTCCGCGACCATTATTAGGGATTTATCATCTTTTAAAATATTTTTATAATCACCAATTATTTGAATATTTTCAACTATGTTACTTGAAAATACTCTTTCAAAAACAACTAATTTAGTAAATAAATTATTGAGTTTATCACTGTCATCCAATTTTAACTTTCTTATTTTAAGCACTGTTTTCCTCCAAATAAATTATAGCATATGTTATAATAATATTAATATTTTTAGGGGGTATATATGGATTTAATTGATAACCAAGAAACTGTGTTCATCGGCAGTTCAGAGCAAATGTTTTTAAGAGAAATTGGAAAATTTCCTGTTTTAAGCCCGGAAGAAGAAAAAGAATTATTTATCAGATATAAAAAAGGTGATTTAAGCGCTAAAGAAGAATTGATTTTAAAAAACTTAAAATTAGTTGTTTTTCTTGCAAGGAAAATGCCTAAATCTAATTTAGAGTTAGTCGATAAAATCCATGAAGGAGTTTTTGGCTTAGAAAAGGCAATTGATAAGTATGATGTTGATCTTGGTTATAAATTTTCAACTTATGCAACAAGATGGATTCATCAAGAAATATATCGAAGTGTTAAGAAAAATAAAAAAGTTGTTTCTGTTTCCATAAACATGGAAGAGAAATTAGTTAGATATAGAAAAGCTGCCCATGAGTTGACTAAAACTTTAGGAAGAATACCTAGTAATGAAGAAATAGCAAAAAAATTAGAGGTAAGTGTTCAAGATGTAGAAAGATATAAATATTTCGATGAGAGTGAATTAAGTTTAAATATGCCGATTGGTGATCATTCTTTTGAGGAATTTGGAGATTTTATCATCGATGAAGATTACAATCTTGAGGGTGAAGTTATTAGAAAAATTAATAGTCAAAATTTTATCAATTTAATTAATTCTTTAGATGAACCGAATGTCTATAAAATTGTTATGTATTTAAGATATGGTTTTTATGATAATCAAGTTTATACGATGCCTGATATTGCAAATTATCTTGGGGTAACTAAGCAAAGAATTATTCGAATTATAATTTATATGCAAGAGGTTATCGCTACACATCCTTATTTTTCTAAAGATAACTCTGTAAATTTAAAGAAAAGTGAAATTATTAACAGTTTGAATATAGAAGATTTTTTTCTTAAAGTAAAAATTGAAGATATTGTTGATTCTCTTAGTGACTTAAATGCAAACGAAAGATCTTATATATATAGTAAATTTGGTCCTAATTTAGATTTAAAAACAACTGTAGGTAAAGAAGAATTAGATGAAAAATTAGGTAGAATAATAAGAAAGATGAAAAATATCATCACTCATAAAAAAAGAAGTACTAAAGCACTTCTTAAAAAACTTAAATAATAACATTACCATCTATATCATAAATTTTAAAACCATTTTCATAAATCATATAACTTGAAATTCCATTTTTAGGAATTGTAAGTGAACCTGGGTTTAAATAAAGATTATCATTTATTTGGCTTATTTCTGGTATATGTGTATGACCAAAAATTAAGGCATCCCCATTATATAAATTCATAATATCATTAGGATCATGAATTAATTTTAGAGTGTAATTATCTAACTTTAATTCATAATAATGATGTAGTGGGAAATTTAAGTCTCTTTCATCAACTACATAATCACAATTACCTTTTATATGAATTAATTTATCTCCTAGTTGATTAAAATAATCGATAATATATCTTGGGTTATATTCTCCTAAATCTTCATAAGTTCTTCTTGAAAAAGAATCTCCTAAGACGATTAATTTATCACATTCTTCAATTAAGGGAATGATTTTTTTGAAATTATCAACTAGACCATGAATGTCTGAGATAAATAAAACTTTCACTAATAACCCTTCTTTCCTTCTAATGAAGAATCATTATCGATTAATGATTGAACTTCAATTATCCTATATTCATCTTTATTATCTCTAACTATAACTCTTTTTAAACCAGCATTGATAACCATTCTTTCACACATAGTACAGTTACTTGCATTTTCAACATATGAGTTATCAGAGGCATTCAAACCAACTAAGTATAAATCTCCACCTAACATATCTTTTCTACCGGCACTTATTATTACATTAGCTTCAGCATGAACGCTTCTACACATTTCATATCTTTCCCCACGAGGAATATTTAGTTGTTCCCTTGTACAATAACCTAAATCGATACAGTTTTCGCGACCTCTAGGCGCTCCATTATAACCTGTAGAAATAACTTCATCATTTTTAACAATTATTGCACCCCAAGTTCTTCTTAAACAAGTACTTCTTTTGGAAACTGTTTCAGCAATATCTAAATAGTAGTTTATTTTATCTCTTCTTGCCATCTTAATACCTCTTACCTATTTTAAGCTCAATTTTTTTCTGTTTAGCATTTAATGAACACTCTCCCCCAATCGGAAAAGTAAACATTGGGGTTGTATGACCAAAATCAGCATTAATAATTATGGGGATATTTTTTAATTCTGGTTTATTAAGTAATAATTCCCACTTCTCATCAGTCATTTCCGAAGCATTTTGGCATCTCCCTAAAACTAAGCCTTTAACTCTTTTAAACATCTCTGTTTGCATTAATGATACTAAATTACGATCAAATTCTAAAATAAAATTATCTAGTGATTCTTCATCATCTTCTAAAAATAAAATAATATCTTCATTTAATTTTGGAAAATATTCTGTTCCTTGTAAAAGATTTAGTGTACATAAATTACCACCGATAATGTTTCCTTTACCACTTCCTTCATTTATGACTTTCATACCTTCATTTTTAATAAAGTTCCTTTTATCTTGATTTAAATACCAAGCTTCATCACTATATTCATCTGCAGAAACAATATTTATTTCTTCATTTTCAAGAAACATCTTTTTAAAATAATTAATTGTGTATTCATTACCTAATTTCATGCCGAATGTTGAATAATGTGGTCCATGGAAGGTAATCATACCCGTTTTAGCATATATAGCCACTAAAAGGGCTGTAATGTCTGAATAACCACATAATATCTTAGGATTATTCTTAATTAATTCATAATCAAGATATGGTAAGATTTGATTGATATTGTATCCTCCTATCGCGGTTAAAATACATTTAACATTTGGATCTTTAAAAGCATTATGGATGTCTTCAACTCTTTTAGAAATAGAACCTGCAACATAATATGGATTTGTTTCCATTACATTATTTCCTAAACTTACAGCTAAACCAATACTATTTAAGGTTTCATTAGCAATATTACAAACCTCATCACTTAAAATAACCATACTCCTTGAAGGGGCGATAACCCTGATTAAATCATTTTCTTTTAAATTCATTTCAAACTCCTATTCTACTGAACTGTTTCAAGTTCAACTTTCTTAATTCTTTTAAAATAATTATATTTTAAGATTAAATCATTCTTCTTAATTAAATACTCAACATAATTATTTTTTTCTTCTATTATATCTAAATTTTTAGTTTTACCCATTATTAATTCTCCATTAACAACATAATACTTACCATCATACCAAGAAAAATCATTAAAGAATGCTAGGCCTTTATAGTCTTTATTTAATGCATCTTCACCAGTATAATGATTAGGATTAAAGTCTATACCCAGTAGATTTAATACAGTTGGTAAAATATTTATTTGAGATGTAACTTCTTTAACAGTAGCTTTTTTAAGACCTTTACTCCAAATAAAGAATGGAGTTTTATTTATTAAGTTATTTTCAGTATCTTTATATTTATCTAAAATTGTTTTATCAGCAAGAGTATATAAATAATGATCTGCATAAGCAATAATTACAGTATTATCATATAAATCATTATCCTTTAGAGACTCGATTAGTAAGCCAACCATATCATCAGTTTCTTTAGCTTGAATTTTAATACATTCTTCTTCACTTAATGGATTCTCTTTGTCTAATTCTACTTCATTTTTCTTTAAAATATAACTACACATTCCCTTATCTTGACTAAAGGGCATATGCAAAGTATAAGTTATTAAATAATTAATAAATTTACCCTCTTTTTTAAATTGATTTTCATAAAATATTTCATTTTTAATTAACTCAGTATCTAACTTATAATCATCATTATGATAAGTACCCAAATCTTTTAAACCATAATATTTTTCATAACCCCAAGTTGCATAGTTAATTTTCCTTGAATAATATTCGCCTGAATTCATATGATAAACATTAGACTTATAATCTAAATTACCAACCATTTTTGCAAGTGAATATGGAAAATCATTTTTATTAAAAGTATAGGCATTTTG
>JAAZHN010000045.1 GCA_012510695.1 Mollicutes bacterium | reverse complement strand
CTTATTAAAGGGGTGTATAGAGATGTTAAATAATAATTACTTTAATTATTTTCCAATCAACTCAAGAATTCATCGAATAAATCCCACAGTTAAGATAATTATTTTTCTTTTTTCTATTCTAAATATGTTCATTAATGATGAAAAAAATATGGTAATATTTTTGATAATAGTGTTCATAATGATTGCTATATCAAGAATTCCATTAACTCATTATCTAAAAATGGTATATGTTTCAAGGTATTTATTTTTAATTATTATATTAATATGTGCCCCATTAGGCATTTCAATCAAAGACTGCTTACTTATAATAGTAAGAGTCGCGACAACAATTGAGGTATTATCAATACTAATTTTTACAACTACACCAATTGAGATTGCAGATGGAATTGACAATATAATTAGGCCATTTAATATCCTATTTATTAAAACAGGCAAATTAACTTTGTCAATAATGCTCACAATTAAATTTTTATCTGTTATGTTAAGTGAAACAGATAAAGTTTTAACTAGCCAAGCAAGTAGAGGATTTGATTATTTTTATAAAACAATAATAGGAAAACTAATTGTTATAATAAAAAGTTCAAAAACAATTATAAAACATAGTAAGTTATCTATTAATAAAATAAGAATAAATATGGAACAAAAATTATATAATGCAAATAAAATAAGAACAAAATTCATTGAAAAGAAAGTCGGATATTTAGATATGGCAATTATTGTTACAACAACAATTAATTTTATAATGTATTTATTGAGGTCTTTATGAAATATTTAATATCTGTTAGTTATGATGGTTCCAAATTTAATGGTTTTCAAAAACTTAAAAATGAACTAACAGTTCAAGGAGAATTAGAAAGAGTCATCTCAAAAATCGCAAAAGAAAAAGTTAGTGTTAAGGGTTCTGGGAGAACTGATAAAGGAGCTCATGCATTAGATCAAAAATGTCACTTTGAAATAAACTTAGATTTAGATATTTATAATATTAAGAGATCAATAAATGATTTAATAAATAAATCTATCTATGTTAAAGATTGTCAAAAAATTAATGATAATTTTCATGCTAGATTTTCTGTTAAAGAAAAATGTTATCATTATTATATAAATAACAAAGAATATAATCCCATAAGAAAAGATTATGTTTACTACTATAGAGATAAACTAAACTTGTCTTTAATGGAAGAAGCAATTAAAATTTTCATTGGTAAACATTCATTTAAAAATTTTGTTTCTGGTAAAAGAAAAAACTATGATTGTGAAATTATCTCAGCAAAAATATATAAAGAAAATGAAGATATTTGTTTTGAATTTATAGGTGCTTCATTTTATACATATATGATTAGGAATATGGTAGGAGCATTGCTTGAAGTAGGAAAAAGTAACATGAGTAAAGAAGATTTAAAAAGATTACTGGATAATGAAACAGAAGCAATTACTTATACAACGATTCCAGCATGTGGGCTTTATTTGATTAGTGTCAAATATGAATGAAATAATAGTTATTAATGTGATATCATGAATATATAATAGTTATGGAGTAAAAATGGAAAGAGCAAACAAACAAAGATTTAGAGTAGTTTTATTTATTGTTTTAATAATTGGTGCGATATACGGTTATAGCAATTATTTTAGGCCTGTAGAAGGAAACAAACTAGTTGATAAAAACTCTGTTTCATATGTTAATGATTTGTATTATTCTGATGAAAGAATTTATAGAGAACACTTAAACGATAAAGAAAAAGAATTTTATCGAGATTATTTAGAAAAAATCAAAAAAAATACAAGGAACATATACTTAGAACCAGATAATAAATATTGCAATTCTGAAAATCAATGCATTAACTTTGTATTAAAAATTCATAATGCTATAATATTTGACCATCCTGAAATCATCGATCTTTCCTCATTAATAATATCAACTAATCAAGATAAAACTAAAATAACTCTTGGTTATACTTTCAGTTTAAAAATATTTAAATATCTAGGAACAAAAAAAATAGAAAGAATTATTGACGGTATAAAATTAGAAACAAAAAATTTAACTGACATAGAAAAAATAAAATATGTATATAATTTGATTGGCGAAAATAATGAATACGATCATCTATTTACCTATTCAGCAAACAATCAATCATATTATAATGTGTTTTTAAAAAACAAAGGTGTTTGCAGTGCTTTTGCTAAAGCAAGCCAATTAATATTTCAAAATATAGGTATTAAATCCTATATTGTTACGGGGTCGGTTGATGGTGTTCGGCATATGTGGAATATAGTTGAACTTGATGGAAAAAATTATTTTTTTGATTCAACCGCAGCAACTTCCGAAAAAAACAATCAAAAACTTGGTTTAACACAAAAAGAATTTAATAGTTATACTCTTTACTATCCTAATTTTTTTCCTAAAATAGAACAAGAAGAAAGTCTACTTAAATAGTTCAATATTTGTTTGACTTTTATCTGTTATTATCCTATAATTCTACTTGGTACATTGATTTACTTGTTTTTTTTGACCCTGGGAAAGTTAAAAAATAATAAGTAAAGAAAGGAAAATATATATGAAAACATTTATGCAAAAAAAAGAATCAGTTGAAAGAAAATGGTTTGTTGTTGATGCTGATGGTAAAACATTAGGTAGATTAGCTACTGAAGTTGCTACAGTATTAAGAGGAAAACATAAACCAACATACACTCCACATGTAGACTGTGGAGACTACGTAATTATTGTTAATGCAGAAAAAATTAATTTAACAGGTAACAAACTTGATAATAAAATCTATTATAATCATAGTGGTTACCCTGGTGGATTAAGAAAAAGAACTGCAAAAACAATGATCGAAACTTATCCTGAAGAAATGATTGAAAGAGCAATTAAAGGAATGTTGCCTAAAGGTTCTTTAGGAAAACAAATGTATAGAAAATTATTTGTCTATTCTGGAGCAGAACATGAACATCAAGCACAAAAACCAGAAGTTATGGAAATATAATAGGAGGGCAATATGAGTAAAGATATTATTATTGCAACAGGAAGACGTAAACGTTCAATTGCAAGAGTTACAATGACGAAAGGAACAGGTAAAATTATTGTTAATGATGTACCTGTTACAGAATATATGCCTTTAGCTACTATGGTTAAAGATTTAATGCAACCTCTAGTAGTAACAAATAACGAAAAAACTTTTGATATTAATATTAATGTTAAAGGTGGAGGCTATTCAGGTCAAACTGGGGCAATTCGTTTAGGTATTACAAGAGCGTTACTTGCTTATGATCAAAACACTGATCAAACAAGAGAAGATTCATATCGTAAAGTATTACGTGCAGCTGGATTTGTTACAAGAGATCCACGTATTAAAGAAAGAAAAAAATACGGTCTAAAAAAAGCAAGAAAAGCTCCACAATTCTCAAAAAGATAATAAGCAAAATCCACAATTTGTGGATTTTTTCTTATGATAAAGCATGATATAATATTTTTAGAGGTGTAGGCATGATAATAGGAAAAAAACCAACAAATGAAGAAAGGAAAAAAATCAAAGCATTTGTAGATAAAAATATACATATCTATCCAGATTATTTGCAACAAGAAATTCAAGAAAAAATCTATTTAGGGTTTACTAATAATAATGACATTATAAATCAAATATATTGTTATCTAAATATAGAAGATTCGCATTTAAATCCATATAAAGCTTATATAGAAATAATTAATAACAGGCTTAATGTAAGTAATAAAAAAATATTAGAAGTAGGATCTGGAGTAATACCAATATTAGGTAATATGTTAACAGAAGAAGGAAATAATAAAGTAACTATTATTGATCCTTTGACAAATAAAAAATTCGTTAAAAACAAGACAATGTTAATAAATGAAAATTTCGATGAAGAAACAAATATTTCGTCATACGATATTATAATAGGTTACAATCCATGTAGACCTACAGAACAAATAATAAAAAAATCCATTAACGAGAAAAAAGATTTTTCAGTCGCTACTTGTGGGTGTTGCTTCTTGCCAAAAGAATATACAGAAAGAACGCCGAGTAATTGGCATGAATATCTAATAAACATTGCAAAAAAAGAGGGCGGAGACAAATATGAAATTTATGTTGAATATCTACCCGAGATTTACATGATAGAATATCCAATTATTAGTGGCAAATATATTAAATAGTAAGGACTTTATGAAAAAAGCATTAGAGACAATTAAAAATTTAGATTTCAAAGACAACTACATAATAGTTGCGGTTTCATCTGGCCCAGATTCGATGTGTTTACTAGATATTTTATTAAATGTGACTAAAAAAATAGTAGTTGCCCATGTTAATTATCATCAAAGAAAACAAAGTAAAAACGAAGAGAAATACTTAAAAAATTATTGCGAAGAAAACAATCTAATTTTTGAACTAAAAGATTATCAAGATAAGAAATCAATTAATTTTCAAAGCGATGCTAGAGAGTTTAGATATGATCATTTTACAAATTTGGCTAAAAAATATAAAACCAAATATATATTTACTGCTCATCATGGGGATGATTTAATTGAAACTATCTTGATGCGTCTAACTAGGGGCTCAATACTAAGTGGATATGCAGGCTTTAAAGAAATTTCTATTGAGAATGAATTGATTACAGTAAGACCACTAATCCATTATACTAAAGAAGAAATTATAGAATATAATAAAGAACACAAAATCAAATATTTTATTGATAAAAGCAACCAGAAAAATGATTATACGAGAAACAGATTTAGAAACAAATTACTTCCCTTTTTCAAAGAAGAAGACCGTAATGTTCACAAAAAGTTTTATCATTT
>JAAZHN010000044.1 GCA_012510695.1 Mollicutes bacterium | reverse complement strand
TGTCTTATATGTTTGCTTATTGTGATGCCCTAATAAGTATTGATCTGAGCACATTTGATACCAGTAGTGTCACAAGTATTCGTGGAATATTTTATAATTGTAGTAGTTTAACTAGCTTAGATGTGAGTACTTTTGATACCAGTAGTGTAACAGATATGTATGGTATGTTTGCTCATTGTAGTTCATTAACTAGCCTAGATTTTAGATTAGCTGATTTTACAACCGTTACATCATATTCGAGTATGTTTACTGGAATTACAAATGGCATAACAATAACTGTCTTAGATTCTGCTGCTCAAACTTGGATAAATGCAAGATTAGGTGATGCAAGTAAAACAGGTAATGTAACAATATATGTACCATAAGTCAAACTAAAAAAATTCTTAGTTGTTTTTCTTTCTCGTTGAACAAGAGAAAGAAAAACTTTTTTTGAAAACCTAAAAATAGATTAAAGATAATGCCATTGTTGAATACATCGTGGCATTTTTTAAAAAATAAAGATGTTTCTTTTTAAAATTTTATATAATATTCATATTTAAATACTTTTTTACTTCTTAATTTATAATTCTTATATTTTTCTAGATACTAAATAGTTATTAAGAACTTGGAAATGTATTGCTTTGTTGTGTTTATTGTAACCTTAAAATACTTATAATTACAAATGACATAGTATAGATTTTATTATGCTTTTGTGAGACAATATTTATATAGACAGGATGGTTATTTATGGATATGTTTTATGGATTAAATGATAAGCAAATAGATGCTATCAAACATTTAGATGGGCCTTGTTTAGTTATGGCAGGAGCTGGTTCTGGGAAGACTAGAGTTTTAACGACGAGGATTGCTTATTTAATTGATCAAGGAATAGATTCATATAATATTTTAGCAATAACATTTACTAATAAGGCTGCTAAGGAGATGAAAACAAGAGTAGATATGCTTGTTGATAGCCATCATTCTTTTATTAGTACATTTCACTCACTGGGTGTAAGAATAATAAGAGAAAATGTTAAAGAGTTAGGATTAACTACTAATTTTTCAATAATAGATAGTGATGATACTTTAACAATTATTAGAAGAATTTTAAAGGATTTAAATATTGATTCTAAACAAGTAAGTCCTAATTATATAAGAAATAGAATTAGTTTTATTAAAAATGAAATGTTAGATGATATTGAGTTATCTAAGTTTTTTAATACACCAATTGAGAAAAAAGTAGTAGAAATATATTATAGATATAGGGAAATATTAAGTAGTAATAATTCAGTTGATTTTGATGATTTATTACTTTTACCTACTAATTTATTTGCTAAAAATAAAGAAGTATTAGAACGTTATCAAGAGAGATTTAAATATATCTTAATTGATGAGTATCAAGATACTAATATGGTTCAATATAAGTTTACTAAATTATTATCTAGTAAATATCGTAACCTTTTTGTAGTAGGTGATTCTGATCAATCTATTTATGCATTTAGACAAGCTAATTATTTAAATATTTTAAATTTTGAAAAAGATTATCCTGATGCGAATGTTATTTTACTTGAACAAAATTATCGTAGTACAAATACAATTTTTAAAGCTGCTAACTCAGTAATTAAAAATAATGTTAAAAGAAAAGAAAAGAATCTTTGGAGTAATAAGGGTGAAGGTTTTAAGATTAAGTATTTAAGAAGTTATGATAGTCGTCATGAAGTAACAATTGTTTTAGAAGAAGTTAATAATTTATTAAAAGATGGTTATAATTATGAAGATATCGCGGTTTTATATCGGGCTAATGCTCAAGGAAGAGTATTTGAAGAAGAGTTATTAAAGAAAAATATTCCCTATAAAATAGTGGGTAGTTATTACTTTTATAATCGTAAAGAAATTAAAGATTTAATTAGTTATTTAAGATTAATTGATAATCCTGCTGATGAAATAAGTTTAAGAAGAGTAATCAATGTTCCAAAAAGAGGTATTGGTAGCACTTCAATTGAAAAGTTAGAAGGTTTAGCTCGTGAAAAAAACATTTTATTATATGATGCTTTAAGTACTCCTAAAGAATTAGAATTTAGAAAATTAATTGAATATTTACAAAAAGAAAGTGAATCATTATCTTTAACTGAGTTAGTAGATCTTGTTTTAGATAAGACAGGCTTATTACATGAACTTGAAAATGAAAAAGGATTAGAAGCAGAAATAAGAATCGAAAACTTACTTGAATTTAAAAGTATTACTTATGCTTTTGAAGAACAAACGGGTAATATAAATTTAAATGATTTTTTAGAAAGTATAACTTTAGTTAGTGATATGGCTAATCATCAAGAAGATGGTAATGTTATAACTTTAATGACTCTTCATGGAGCTAAAGGCTTAGAGTTTCCAGTTGTCTTTTTAGTGGGAATGGAAGAAGGAATATTTCCTAATTATAAAGTTATCAGTGAACCAGATGAATTAGAAGAAGAAAGAAGATTATGTTACGTTGGGATTACTAGAGCAGAGGATAGATTATATATAACTAATGCTAAAAGAAGACTTATTTATGGCCAAGAACAAATTAATCCGCCAAGTAGATTTATTAATGAAATTGAAAAAGAATTAATAGAAAGCAAAGAAAAATTAGATCCTGAACCTAATTATGATGATATGTACACTGATGAAGCAGTTGAACTATTTAAAGGTGATATAATAAATCATGATACATATGGTTATGGGACTGTTATAAAATTAGAAGATGATTATGTAAGTATTGCTTTTAAAAAAGGTATTAAAAAACTTTTAAAAAATCATAAAAGTATTAAGAAGGTGAATTAATGAAAAATAGAATTGAGTATTTAGTTGAAGTTTTAAATAAAGCTAATTATGAATATTATATTTTAGATAATCCTTCTTTAACTGATCAAGAATTTGATAATTTATTACATGAATTAATTGAATTAGAAGCAAAATATCCAGAGTTTAAAACCTTAGATTCACCAACAGAAAGAATTGGTAGTAAAATTGAAGGTGATCTTAAAAAAGTAACTCACAGTGTCGGGATGCTTAGTTTATCTAATGTTTTTAATGAAGATGAACTAAAGAATTTTGATGAAAGGTTAAAAAAAGAAATAAGTAATTTTACTTATGTTTGTGAATTAAAAATTGATGGTTTAGCTGTATCTTTAAAATATGAAAATGGTTATTTTGTGGGGGCTGCTACTCGTGGGGATGGCATAACTGGTGAGGATATAACTAATAATGTTAAAACGATTAAATCAGTGCCTCTAAGGTTAAATGAAAATGTTTCTTTAGAAGTTCGGGGAGAAATATATATGTCAAAATTAAGTTTTGAAAACTTAAATAAGAAAAGAGCGAGTCTAGGACTTAGTTTATTTCAAAATGCGAGAAATGCAGCTTCAGGAAGTGTTAGACAATTAGATAGTAAAGTTACTAAAGAAAGAAATTTAGCAATATTTTTATATCACTTAGTTACCCCTAAAAATAATGGTCATTATGAAGATTTAAAATATATTGAATCATTAGGCTTAGTAATTAATCCCTATATAAAACATTGCAAAAATATCGATGAGGTAATCGAATTTGTAAATGAGTGGCAAGAAAAAAGAGATACACTTCCTTATGAAATTGATGGGATAGTTATTAAAGTAAATGAATTAAATTATCAAAGAGAATTAGGATTTACGAATAAATATCCAAAATGGGCGACTGCTTATAAGTTTCCAGCAACTAAAGTTATTACCAAATTAGAAGATGTAATATTTACTGTAGGAAGAACTGGACAAATAACTCCTAATGCTGTTTTGGCTCCTGCTAAAGTTGCTGGTTCAACGATCAGAAGAGCAACTCTTCATAATGAGGATTATATAAGATCATTAGATCTGAAAATTGGTGATTATGTTTACTTACAAAAAGCTGGAGATGTAATTCCAGAGGTTTTAGGACCAGTTTTAGAAAAAAGAGATGATAGTGAAAAGGAAATAATCATGATTGCAAACTGTCCGATTTGTGATACTAAATTGATCTTGAGTGAAAGTGAAATTGACTTGTTTTGCCCTAATGAATTATGTCCGGCAAGGAAAATTGAAGGTTTAATTCACTTTGCTAGTCGAAATGCGATGAACATTGAAGGTTTAGGAGAAAGAATCATTGAAGACTTTTATAATTTAGGTTTAATTAAAAATATTGCTGATATTTATCATTTAAATGATCATCAAGAAGACTTAATTGAACTTGAAGGGTTTGGGCAAAAAAGTATCAATAATCTTTTAACCTCAATTGAAAATAGTAAAACTAATTCTTTAGAAAAAGTTTTATTTGGTTTAGGTATAAAAGGGATTGGGGAAAAGAATGCAAAAATATTAGCGAAAAAGTATAAAAATATTTATTCTTTAATGGACTCGAATGAAGAAGAGTTAGTTTTAATTAATGATATAGGACCAATACTCGCTAAAAATATTGTTGATTATTTTAATAATCAAGAAAATATTGATTTAATTAATAAATTAGAAGAATTAGGCCTTAATCTTGAGTATAACTCAGTAGGTGAGCAAGTATATGAAATATTTAGTGGTAAGAACATTGTATTAACTGGTTCATTGATTAGTTATACAAGAGAGGAATTAACAAAAATAATTGAAGACTCTGATGGTAAAGTATCAGGCTCGGTTAGTAAAAAAACCGACCTTGTAATAGTCGGGGATGATCCAGGTAGTAAGTATACTAAAGCATTAGAGTTAGAATTAGAAATTTGGGATGAAGAAAATTTAAAAAAAATGCTTAATTAGCATTTTCTTTATCTTTTTTAAATTTTTTCACACTTTGGGAATTTTCATTAAATTTTCTTATAATCATATAATTAGCATATATTTGGAAAATAGTTGTTAATGACCAAATAATGATAAAAGTAATTTTTAATTCATTAATCATTAAATGAAATATTGCTAAAATTATTGTACTAAATAAAAGAGCTGTTTTAATTTTTCCTAAGTTTGTGGAAATAGTCCAATTTTTTAATTTGATACTTTTTATTATCATCAGAATTGTAAACATTACTTCTAATATTAATGTACCAATCATAAAGTAATTTTTAGCCATAATTAAACCTAATGATAATAAAAATGAAAATAATTTATCAGCAAATTGGTCTAACTTTGCTCCAAGGGTACTTTCAGCATTTAGAGTTCTTGCAAAATGACCATCTAAAAAGTCAGTAATTGATGCAAGAACAACTAAAATAATACTAATAATATAAAATCCATTGACTAATAAAAAGTAAGTTAGTAAGACAAAGATTATTCTTGTGATTGTGAATATATTTGGAATATGTTTAGTAAATTTATCATCCATTTTTCATCACTCCTCTAAACAAAATATACCATACAATTGATTATATTTATACTATTAATTATTTGTGGTATGATTAAGTTGTTTGTTTTTAGGAAAGGAGTTTTAAAATGTTGAAAATATTAAAAAGATTATCTAAAAAAGAGTGGTTAATTTTTCTTATTTGTTCCGTTTTAATCTTTGGACAAGTATTTTTAGAATTAAAAATTCCTGATTATATGTCTGAAATAACTGTTTTAGTTCAAACACCAGGTAGTGAGTTAAAAGATGTATTGATTAATGGTGGTTATATGTTACTTTCGACATTTGGTACATTAGTTTCTGCAATTATTGTTGGTTATTTTATGGCTAAAATTTCTTCAGGCTTTTCTGCAAGAATAAGGGAAAAATTATTTACAAAGGTAAGTAATTTATCTGTTGCAGATACTAAAAACTTTTCTACTAGTAGTTTAATTACAAGAACAACAAATGATGTAACTCAAGTAGAGATGTTTATCGCGATGGGAATTCAATTATTAATTAAAGCTCCAATAACTGCTGTCTGGGCTATATTGAAGATTTTAAATAAAAGCTTTGAGTGGACAATTGTAACTTCAGTAGCAGTTGTATTTATGACAACGGTTGTTGGGATTATAATTGCAATTGTTACCCCAAGATTTAAATTAGTTCAAAGTATGATTGATAAATTAAATGGTATAACTAGGGAAAGTCTAACGGGAATCAGAGTTATCAGGGCTTTTAATGCAGAAAAATATCAAGAAAAAAAGTTTCAAAATTCTAGTGAAGAGTTAACAAAACTACAAAAATTTAATCAAAAAGCATTTTCAATATTATATCCTTTAATGTTTTCAACAATGCACTTTGTAACTTTAGCAATATTCTTAGTTGGTGCTCACTTAATTAGTCAATCAGTTTTAAGTAATAAGTTAGTCTTATTTGGTGATATGATTGTATTTTCATCTTATGCTATGCAAGTCATTATGTCATTTATCATGTTAGCAATGATATTTATGATCCTACCTAGAGCGCAAGTATCAGCAAAAAGAATTAATGAAGTATTAGATACTGAAGATAAAATTATTGAAGGAAAATTAACTAAAGGTAAAGAAAAGGGAACTGTTGAGTTTAGAAATGTTTCATTTAAATATCCTGATTCAGAAGAATATTTACTTAAAGATATATCTTTTAAAGTAAATAAAGGTGAAACAATTGCATTCATTGGTTCGACAGGAAGTGGTAAATCAACTCTTATAAACCTAATTCCAAGATTTTATGATGTAAGTTCTGGGGAAGTATTGGTAAATGGAGTAAATGTTAAAGAGTATAAGTTGGATAAATTAAATAATCTAATAAGTTATGTTTCTCAAGAAGCAGTTATATTTTCTGGAACAATAAAATCAAATGTTAAATTTGGTTCAAGTGGCAGGAAAATAACTGATCAACAACTTAAAGAATCACTAAAAATAGCTCAAGCTAGGAAGTTTGTTGAAAGTTTAGATAAAAAATATGACTCAGTAACTGCCCAAAGTGGTTCGAATTTATCTGGTGGTCAAAAACAAAGACTTTCAATCGCTAGAGCAATTGCTAAAAATCCTGAGATTATAATATTTGATGATTCATTTTCAGCACTTGATTATAAAACTGATTTAATGTTAAGACAAGAATTAAATAAGTCCTTATCTTCAGTTACTAGTTTAATTGTTGCCCAAAGAATTGGGACAATCATGCATGCAGATAAAATAGTAGTATTAGAAAAAGGATTGTGTGTAGGGATGGGAACTCATCAAGAACTGATGAAATCTTGTGATGTATATAAAGAAATTGCTCTATCTCAATTATCAAAGGAGGAGTTAAAAAATGCATAATCGAAAAAATATTGCTCCTGCCAAGGCTAAAAATCTTAAAGTTTCAACTTATCGTTTAATTAAAGAATTAAGTAAAATGAAAAAAGTTATTTTTATAGCTTTGTTTCTTGGTGTTGTAAGTTCAATATTCGCTATTATTTCCCCAAATATCTTAAAAGATTTAACTGATCAAATTACTAAAGGATTAACAATAAATAATCGTAACTTTGAAAAACTATTAGAACAAATTCAAACAAATCACCTAAGCAATAATTATTCAGATATTGAGATTGATGGATACATAGTAAAAGTTTCTGAACAAGTAGTGCTTTTAGAGGCCTTAAAGGATTATGATAAAAATACAAATCCTCAGGAAATATATAAAAACATCGAAAAACTTCCCAAAAGCATTCAAGAGATAATTAAACCAGTAATGAACTTTGATAGTATTAATAAGTTTGTAATTATCCTTGCTTCATTATACCTAATAAGTGGATTATTTAATTACATTCAACAATTAATATTTGTTAATGTTTCAAATGACTTTGCTTTAGATTTAAGAAAAAGAATATCAATTAAAATTAATAAATTACCTTTAAAATATTTTGATCAGCATCAAACTGGTGATGTTTTATCGAGGGTTACTAATGATGTAGATACAGTTTCAACATCAATGAATGATACTTTTTCTTCGCTTGTTTCTTCAATTATTTTATTACTTGGGACTATCTTAATGATGTTTATTACCAATTGGTTAATGGCAATTACTGCATTATTCTCTAGTTTAATTGGTTTTATATTCATGTTTAAAATATTAAGTAGAACTCAAAAATACTTTGAAGCAAGACAAAAAGAACTAGGTAATTTGAATGGTCACATTGAAGAAGTGTATTCAGGGTTAATAGTTGTTAAATCATATAATGCTAAAGATGAGGTTGGTAAAAAGTTTAATAAATTAAATGATAGGGTTAAAGAAGCAAACTTTAAAAGTCAATTTTTATCAGGTTTAATGATGCCTTTAATGCATTTTATTGGTAATTTTGGCTATGTTGCAGTTTGCATTGTCGGAGCAATTTTAGTTAAGAATAATTATATTACATTTGGTGTTATTGTTGCTTTTATTACTTATGTAAGATTATTTATGTCTCCTTTATCCCAAATAGGTCAAGCAATGAACTCAGTTCAATCTACAGTCGCGGCTAGTGAAAGAATATTTGAGTTTATCGATGAAGAAGAGATGTCTTCTCAAAAAGATTTGAAAAAAGAGTTGAAAACTGCTAAAGGAAATATTGAATTTAAAAATGTTTCATTTACTTATTCTGGTAATAAGAAACCAACTATTGAATCTTTCAGCGCTAAAGCAAAAAGTGGTCAAAAAATTGCAATTGTTGGACCAACAGGTGCAGGTAAAACAACTATGGTTAATTTGTTAATGAAATTTTATGAAATAAATTCAGGTGATATTTTAATTGATGGAGTTTCAATCAATGAATTAACTAGAGAAAATGTTCATGATTTATTTACGATGGTCTTACAAGATACATGGTTATTTAATGGAACGATTATGGAAAATATTAAATTTAATAAAGAAACAATTTCCGATGAAGAAGTGAAGAGAGTTTGCAAAATAATTGGACTTGATCATTTCATTAAAACTTTACCAGAAGGATATCAAACAGTAATAAAAGATAACGAAAGTGTTTCAAGTGGGCAAAGGCAACTTTTGACTATCGCTAGAGGAATGATTGAAGATTCACCCTTCTTAATTTTAGATGAGGCAACTTCAAATGTTGATACAAGAACAGAAGAATTAGTCCAAAGTGCAATGGATAAATTAACTGAAGGTAGAACTTCATTTATAATCGCTCATCGCCTTTCAACAATTAAAAATGCAGATCTTATTTTAGTAATGAAAGATGGTAATATTATTGAACAAGGAACCCATGATAATCTAATGAAACAAAAAGGTTTCTATGCCGATTTATACAACTCTCAATTTGTCTTATAAATCACATGCGAAAAAACGTTTGACAAATCTCAAAAAAATGGTACTATATGCCTGTAAGGGGTG
>JAAZHN010000043.1 GCA_012510695.1 Mollicutes bacterium | reverse complement strand
ATTTATAATAGGAGTTGATATGATGAAAGAAAGTAAAAAAATGATCTTACCAATGATATTTTTATTATTAATAATTACAACTTACATTTTAATTGGTAAAAATTCTAGTATTAATCAACATATGTTTTTTAATAATAGTTTTATTACATTACCTTTAATATTTATAACAACTGGTTTAATTACCCATAAGATGTCTACTAAAGATGTTAGGAATATTCATAAATATGCCATAATAGGTTTTTTAATATTCTTATTTATTTTAGCCCTTAGTTCTCTACTTAAGGGTGATGAACAAACATTTTATTATCGGGCTTCATTAGATTTTGTTTTCTTACCAAAAAACACTACAGCTTTAGGCATATCTTTTGCTTATCCAGACTTTTTAAAATTGACTTTCTTCCTTGCTGGATACTTTGTTTCTCAAACTACACTTGTTGCTTTGATTAATTCTTTAAAAGATTTTGCTCCTAAGACTATATCATTTGTAATCAGTTATTTAATTTCTATTATTCTTTATGTTTTAGTCTTCACTGGTTTAAATAATCTAATCTTAGTTTTAGCTAATAAGTTAACATTTAATGAAATGATTGGCAATTTAACTTCTTATTTTATCGGTTCTCTTTTAACTTGTTTAATGAGTATAATAGTATTCGCGATTATTAGTCCATTTATTAAAACAAATCAAAATAATTAGAGGTTAATAACTTAAATAATAATCCTTTGTCGTTGAATTATACGTTAAATTAACTCTTTTTGTTAAACCGACTACTAAATCACCTTGGTTATATAAAGTTAATACTTCCTGAGCATTAATTGTTGCATTAGGATATAAAGTATTAATTTTATTTTGCCAATTATATGTATTAATTTTGTTTAAAGCACTTTTATATATTTCTGAGTCAGTAGTTAAAGCCGATTCAAATTTTTCTGTTATAGTATTTTCCCAATTTAAATCATTTTGATCATTATAAGAAACATTTAAATCTTGCATTTTATATATTTCTGAATAGTTTTGATCTAGGACAATTAATTTTGCTTCTATTTTTGTTTCATTACCACTTGTATCTTTAACAAGGATATTAACTTTCTTTTTACCTTGTGTATTAGTATTTATTTCATTTAAGTTAGTTATTTCTGACACATATTGATTAGATATATCAGAAATACTTCTAATAAATAATTCTGGAGTGATGATTTTTTTACCTTGAGGAACATAAGCTGTTTTAACAACCACTACTGGTGGAGTCGTATCTTTAACAATAACCTTACCAATAAACTCTTCTTCTTCAAAAACTACTTTGTAATCATACTCTCCTATAGTATCTAAATGTTTTTCAAGATCTTGAGGTATACCACTAAGATCAATGGTTGAACCTACTACTTCTTCATAGTTTTTAATATATGATTCAATATTATCATCAAGAGTACTACCTAGTTCATAAATAACTTCATTTAAGATTGGCTTTGCTTCAATTACTTCAACTACTTCTTCAGGTTCTTTAGTAAAAACTTCAATAATCGGTTTTAAATAATCAGTATTTGCATTAATAAAATAGACCCCAAAACCTACTAAGGATAATATAATAATTATCATTAATGGTTTAAACTTAGGTCCTTTTTCTCGTTCTATTTTATTTTTTTTCTTTTTATCTTTTTGTTCTATTTCAAATGTTTCTAAATTTTTCACTATTACCAACCCATTCTTATTTTATATCCATCTTGAAATATAAATATTTCTTGTAAAATCCTCTTCATATCGACTATAAGTTTTAATTATATAATTTACAATCGACTGCATAATGTTTTCATCCTTTTTAATCTTTAATTCTTTTAAACTATTTTTCATTTCTTTACGAAAGAAATAATCATCAATATACTTAGTTATTGTTTTATCTAATATTTCAATAATATTAATTTGTTCTTGATTTGATAAATCAATTGAAAAAATATATTCTTGATAGACACTGATTAATCTAGCTGAAATATAATCATCTTCTGAATATTCAAAATTAACTATTTTATGAAAATTAGGACAATATTTTAATACTTTCTTATTATTTCTCATAATAATCACCTAAAAAAGTTTTAAGATATCTTGTATAGTAATTAAAATCATTAATCCCATTAATAAGACAAAGAAAACTGCATGCATAATATTTTCAATCTTTTTATTAATCGGTCTTCCGATTATTTTTTCTATAATTAAAAACGTTGCTCTACCTCCATCAAATGCTGGGAAAGGTAAAATATTAATAAATCCTAAATTAATACTTAGAAGAGCCATTAATGAAATAACATTATTTAAACCATATTTAGCAGTTTGATCAACTATTGAATACATTCCAACCGGGCCTGCTAAATTACTAAGGGCGATTTTTCCAGAGAATAAGCCGCCTATTGTTACAAACATTGTTGAAATAATTGAAGAAAATCTTGTTATTGCATATTTAATTGCATTAGTAAATCCTTTATATTCTTTATTAGAAGAAGTAAAACCAAATACTTCTACTTCATGTCCATCTTTATTTTTTTCTTTTACAGGCGACATCTCATAAGTGATATCTCTACCATCGGCTTTTTTAACTAAAAAGGTGTGACTCTTTGATTTATTCATCATTACTCTTAAGATTATCATATCCCAAGTATTCGTTGTTTTGCCATTAACTGCAATAATTTTATCCCCAGCTTCAATACCAGCCTCTTTAGCTGGATAGCCATCTACTACAGAACCAACATAAGATCTTTGTTCAGTATATCCCCATCCTAAGGCGACTATAAATAGTAAAATTAAAGCTAAAATAAAGTTAAATACTACTCCTGCACATATAACTGTTATTCTTTGTAACCAAGTTTTATTACACATAAATTTACTCTTAGGAATTTTATCATCATCTTCATATACTTCTCCAGCCATTTGGACAAATCCACCAATTGGAAACATTCTTAAAGAATAAGTAACCTTATCTTTCTTACCTACCCTAGACCAGACTTTTGGACCAAATCCTAAAGCAAATTCATAAATATGGACTCCTGCCTTTTTTGCCATTAAAAAGTGTCCTAATTCATGAATAAAGATTAATGATCCTAAAATAATAATTAATAATAAAAATGGTCCCATTAACAAAACCTCCTAAATAAACATTCTAACTACTAAATAACCAATCATAATAAATATTACACTATCTAAACGATCTAATATTCCACCATGACCTGGTATAAGATTAGAAAAATCCTTTATTTTATACTCTCTTTTAACCGCGCTGAAGAATAAATCACCAAGTTGACCAACTATACTTAAAAATACTGTTATTAAAACAAATCTAAACATCATTTGGTTAGTACCAATTAAATTTATATAAAGAAAAATAGCAGAAGTAGTACCTAGAATAGTTCCAAATATAGCACCTTCCCAAGTCTTCTTAGGGGAAAGTTCAGGAATTAATTTATGTTTACCAATCAACATTCCTGAAATATAAGCAAAAAGATCAGTAAATACCCCAATTGAAATTAAAAAATAAAATATCCTGCGATCATAATTAAATACAGTAATTAACATGTTAAAACCTAAACCAACTAAAAAAATAAGTCCAAGGCTTCTTAATGCCCGATTTAGAGTATATTTTTCTTTATGAAATATTACAACTGGTATTAATGTTAATAAAATTAAAATACCAAGAAATTGATAGTTCAACCCTAAAAATAAATTATTACCATCATAGTTTGAATATACAAGCAAAATAAAAGCAACTAAATTTATCGCTAATATCGAGTTAGATAATTTATTTTCATTAGAATATTTTAAAGTCATTAATTCTCTAAAAGCTAGTAATGAAATTAAACCAACTCCTACTGCATAAACCTTACCACCAATGAGTAAAAATGGAATTATTACTAAAAATATTATTAAAGCAGATAATGTTCTTTTTTTCATGTTTTCCTCCGAATTATAATTAATATATGTCTTACTAAGTATACTATTATAGGGCTTAAATTGCAAATAAAAAACTCTCGCTTAGAAGAGTTCTTAAAATGATTCAACATTTATTCTAACTTTATTTAAACCTTTATTATAAGCCGCTGCTTGGACCAAAGTTCTAATTGAATTAATCATTTTGCCACCTTTACCAATTACTAAGCCCATATCATCATTGTGAACTAAGACTTCCAGAATTTGATTTTCATCATCATCTTCAAAACTTTGGACTTTAACTAAATCAGCTTGCTTAACAACGCTTTTAACTAAATGTTCGGTTAATAATACGATATCTTCCATAATTATTTACCTTCTTTTTTCTTATTTTTATGCTTAGCAAGTAATCCTTGTTTACTTAATATACTACGAACTGTTTCAGTTGGTTGAGCACCTTTGTCTAACCAGTTCAATACTTTTTCTTCATCAAGTTTAACATTGTCTTCCTTACTTAAGACATCATATGTACCAACTATTTCAATAAATCTTCCATCTCTTGGACTTCTTGAATCAGCCGCGACAATACGATAAAATGGTTTTTTCTTTGATCCCATTCTTTTTAATCTTAATTTTACCGCCATGAATATTCCTCCTTTTTTCTAATTAAAAGAATAACACACTCACCATAACTAGTCAACCTTTTTTGGTTGACAAAGAAAAAGGAATTAGTTTTAATTAATTCCTTATACTTTAATAATCAAAATTATAGTCATCATAATCATCAAATTTATATTCTGGAACATCATAACTAGGTTCAAATACTTTCATTGAATCATAAATTGGTTTTAAAATCGGATGATTCTCAAGTTTTTCAGTAATTTGTT
>JAAZHN010000042.1 GCA_012510695.1 Mollicutes bacterium | reverse complement strand
GATAATTAATTCGATGATAGACATCAATTATATCTTGATTTAAACTTAAAATATCTAAAATAAATAAAACATGTTTTTGATCATTATTAACTGTATCAATAATATTGTCTATTTCTTTAGGGGTTAAAACAACTAAAGATTCACCATAATGAATAATTTTAAAACATCTCTCACAATATTTACTATTCTTTAGTTTTTCCTTAGGAATAAAACCAACACCACCCTGGTTAGATGATTGGAATTTTGAACCACATCCTTGACAAATATTACTCATAATACTCACCCTTTTTTAAGCGATCATCTTTAGTAAATTTTTCCACTAAAAAGTTTTCAATAACTTTAGCTATTTTTGATGATGGTACCTCATAATTACTTATTGGATTAACTAAGATACTTGTCATTCCCATTCTGTTCGCACCTAAAACATCACTTGTTAATTGATCCCCAATACAAGCAATTTGATCTGGTTTTAAATCATAAATATTCAAGATTTTTTTATATTTTCTTTTGAAAGGTTTTTTTGAATGATATGCTGAATCAACATTTAAGATTTCTTTAAAAGGTTCAACTCTTTTCTTACTAGAATTAGACATAATAATTAGTTTAAATCCCATATCTTTTAAATCTTCGAATTTATTTTTCATCTTTTTAGTAGGAGTCAAAATTTTTAAAGGGGCAATAGTATTATTCAATGAAAAAATTAGACATTTAATGCCAGATTTTTTTAATTTTTGATAATTAATCGTATAAATGCTTTGTTGATAAATATCTGGTAATAATTTGTCCACTATATCACTCCTAGTAAAAATTATACCATATTAAGCGGTTAATTAATAAGAAAAATAAAATTATTTAAGCATTAAAAAAACATCCAAGGATGTTATTTATAATATATTTTTATCTAAATTGTCGATTACATCTAATTGTTCTTCAATAACTGTTTTAACTCGTTTTTTATAATTATATATATTTCTTCTTAAGTTTTCTGCAGCTTGTTCTGCTTCTTCAGCTTTCATTAAAGCATCATTGACGATTCTTGAAGCGTTCTTCTTAGCATCTTCAATAATGACATCTGCTTCCGTTCTAGCAGTTTTCTTAATTTGGTGACTAGCTTCTTCAGCCACTAAAACAACACGGTTAAGTGTGTTTTCCATATTTTTATATCTAGTAATTTGTTCGCTTAGAAGTTTGATCGTTTCATCTTTTTGTCTTGATTTTGTTAGCATTTTTTCAACTTCAGAAATTACATCAGATACAAACTTATTAACTTCATTTTTGTTATATCCCATAAATGCATTATGAAATCTGTCCATATAGTCACCTCAAAATTATTTAAATTAAAACTCTATCTCATCACTTGTACTTTTTGAATTGCCTTTATCTTCTTCAGTTATTTTACCTTGAACATTAACATTTCTTGGTGTACATAAGTAAATACCTTGACCAATTTTTTGTAAATCTCCGCCTATTGCATATATAGTTCCTGTTAAAAAGTCAATTATTCTTTTTGCTTGATCTGATGTTACCCTTTTTAAATTAACAACAACACTATTTCTTTTCTTTAAATGATCGGCAATTTGTTGACTTTCAGAATAAGCACGTGGTTCAAGTAAAATCATTTTACTGCCAGTAGAACAAGCCTCTTCATCAGCTTCTCTCTCACTAACTGTATAATATTCATCTTCAGTAGTTGAAGGTTCTGACTTTTCATTAAATAATTTGTCTTTCCAAGATTTTAATGACATATTAAATACCTCCTAGTATGATTTATATTTCTATTTTAGCATTAATTAACTAGTTTTACAAATACTATTTATTAAAATTCAATGTTTTTATCTAAGTAAGCTTTTAGATCATAAACACTTATTCTTATTTGTTCCATTGTATCTCTATTACGAACAGTTACTGTATCTTTTTCTAGTGTTTCATCATCAACTGTAATAACATATGGTGTCCCAATTGCATCTGCTCTTCTATATCGTTTACCGATACTTCCAGATTCATCAACACTACATTGATAATGTTTACATAATTCTGCATAAATCTCGTATGCTTTATCGTTATGAACTTTTTTAACTAAAGGTAAAATCGTTGCTTTTATCGGCGCTAAATACGGATGAATTTTTAATAGTTCTCGTTCTTCACCATTCTCTAATGTTTCTTTTTTATAAGCATCACATAAAAATGTTAAAACAAGACGATCTAAACCTACAGATGGTTCGACACAATAAGGAATATATCTTTCATTGGTTTCTGGATCAAGATAAGATAAGTCAACTTTAGCATATTCACTGTGAACCCTTAAGTCATAATCAGTTCGATCTGCTATACCCCATAGTTCACCCCAACCAAAAGGAAACTCATATTCAATATCTGTTGTGGCAACTGAATAAAATGCTAATTCTTCTTTAGTATGATCACGGTATCTTAACTTATTTTTATTTAATCCTAAACTTTTTAAAAATTCTAAACAAAAATTTTTATAGTAACCATACCATTCAAGATCTGTTCCTGGTTTACAAAAAAATTCTAATTCCATTTGTTCGAATTCTCTTGTTCTAAAAATGAAATTACCAGGAGTGATTTCATTTCTAAAACTTTTACCTACTTGGCATACTCCAAATGGTAATTTAAGACGCATACTTCTTTGAATATTACTGTAATTGACAAATATTCCTTGGGCAGTCTCTGGTCTTAAATAAACAGTATTTGTATTACCTTCTGTTACTCCCATTTGAGTTTCAAATAAAAGATTAAATTTACGAATATCTGTAAAATCTCTACTGCCACAAGTTGGACATTTGATTTTATTCTCATCAATAAAATCCGACATTTCTTCGTTTGACCAACCATCACATGTATCAGGCATTTGTTTTTCTTGAAAATAATCTTCAATTACTTTATCAGCACGGTATCTACTTTTACATTTCTTACAATCAATTAGAGGGTCAGTAAAACTACTAACATGCCCTGTTGCTTCCCATACTTTTGGGTTCATTAAAATTGCACTGCTGATTCCATAATTGTAAGGGTTTTCTTGAACAAATTTCTTCCACCAAGCATTCTTAATATTTTCTTTTAATGCTACTCCTAATGGGCCATAATCCCAAGAGTTAGCGAGTCCTCCATATATTTCACTGCCTTGAAATATAAACCCATATTGTTTTGCATAATTAGTTATTTCTTCTAAATTCATTTTTAATCCTCCTATAAAAAACTTCCAAAAATAGTTGTAAGGACGATTGCTCGCGGTTCCACCTTACTTATTCTTGGAAGAATCTCTTTATTATTTATACAGCTCCGAATTTGCCAAATTCATCTTTGCTCTTATTAACAATTATATATTACTGATGAATAAATTTCAATTATTAAACTACTTTTTATCTCAGAAATTAGCAATTATTGTGCAAAATCCAATTAATTAGTATTATATTATTCGCACTTTAATATATAAGGTGTTTTTGCTGCTCTCGGACCTAAAGAATCACCCAATCCACCACAACTTGCACAACTTTGATAGTATCTGCTAGTACAACCAGCTGGTTTTGGATCTTGATACCAAGACTTACAAATGTAATACTTATAGCTAGTACAAACCGAAATAGTATCGCCCACATTATAGTTATTTACTGAAGGTAAAGAAGTCGGAACACCACTACAATGGCTAGCTTCGGGTCGATAGCTAGTTTGACCATTTTGTACCCATTTTTTTGTACAAGGCGATGTACATGCACTAGAACTCGATGACCCAGCTGGACTTGTCTGACCTGATGGACAATTAACACAATCACTTTTTTCACCAAACTTAACTGGGTGACTTGGTTTATATGTATTTGCACCACAAAAAACTGAAGAACTTGCATACGGAACAGATACATGTTTTCCACCAGGAACATTCATTGTACAATTAGATTGAGCAGTTGTTCCTGGTCCTTCTTTATACCCATCAGGGCATAGTGTACAGTCTGTTGTACTACCATAGTGACCTTTGTGTTTTCCAGAATACGTTCCAGTAGCACAAGCAGCTGTTGTAGTACCTGTTGTTGAATTTTTTCT
>JAAZHN010000041.1 GCA_012510695.1 Mollicutes bacterium | reverse complement strand
ATTATAAAGTTAGAATGTATGCGCCATTATTATTTCATGAATTTAGTCATTATTTTATTAATCCCCTAACAGAAAAATATAATTTGATTAAAGAAGATGATCCTATATTTGCCAATATTTTTGAAAAAATGGAATCTTTAGCTTATGGTTGCAATTCTACAATAATTAATGAGCATATTATTAGAGCTTTAACAATAAGGTGGAGAAGTAATGTAATAAGAAATGAACAAGCAACAAACAAAGCAATTTCTAGAGAAAAAGATTTAGGATTTATTTATATTGAGAATATCCTTAACTCATTAATAATTTATGAAAACAATCGTGATAAATATCCTAATATTGATGTTTTTTATCCTATAATTATTGAAAATATTGTATCTGAATATGAACAAAAAAAGAATATAAATTCCAGTAATGCTTTGACATGAATTAATTGGAATGCTATACTTTAATTGTTAAAAAAGCTGTGAAAAAGAAGAGTAAAATAATAATGTTTTTAAGAGAGTTAATGGTTGGTGAAAATTAACAACAAGATTATTTGAAAGAAACTTTGGAGCTAGGTGATGTATATAAGTCATCTCGTTAATCGCGTTAAGATTTAAAGATAATATTTATATTATAAATAAAGGTGGTACCACGAGTAATTCGTCCTTTTGGAGAATTGCTTTTTTTGTCTAAGAAAGAAGGAATAGTATGACTAATCAAGAACTTGCAAATTTAATATTTAAGGATTTAAAAACTAATCATGATGAAATAATCAAAAAATATCCTAAAAGAAATTTAAAAGAAGAGGCTGCGGTAACTCGTTATGCTCCTAGTCCAACTGGGTTTGTTCATATGGGAAACATTTATGCAGCTTATATTGAAAGAAAAGTTGCTAAACAAACAGGTGGAGTATTCTATTTAAGAATTGAAGATACAGATCAAAAAAGATATGTAAAAGACGGTATTCAACAAATAATTGAAGATATGCGAAACTTCAATATTGAATTTGATGAATGTCCATTAAATGAAACTGAAGAAATTGGTAATTATGGACCATATATTCAAAGTCAAAGAAAAGACATTTATCATGCATTTGCGAAAAAGTTTATTGAAATGGGTAGAGCCTATCCTTGTTTTTGCAGCGAAGAAGAATTAAAGAAAATGAGAGAGATACAGTCAAAAAGAAAAGACCGTTTAGGTTATTATGGACCTTATGCTAAATGTCGTGGTTTAACTAATGAAGAAGTAGCAGAAAAAATTAAAAATGGTGAATCTTATGTAATTAGATTTAAATCATTAGGTAATTTTTCTGATAAAGTTTCATTTACAGATTTAGTTAAAGGTAGAGTATCATTTCCTGCTAATGATAAAGATGAAGTTATTTTAAAAAGTTCTGATGGTCTTCCTACATATCATTTTGCTCATCTTGTTGATGATACGTTAATGGGTACTACTCATGTTATTAGAGATCATAATTGGTTCTCATCAGTACCATTTCACCTAGAATTATTTTCTGCTTATGGGATTCCTCATCCTAATTATGCACATATTCCACCAGTAAATAAAAAAGAAGGAGATTCCATTAGAAAATTATCTAAAAGAAAAGATCCAGAAGCAGCAGCTAGCTTTTATCATGAAAAAGGAATACCTGTTCCGGCGACACTTGCTTATGTATTAACAATTTCTAATTCGAATTTTGAAACTTGGTATCAAGAAAACTTAGATAAAAGCCTTGATGAGTTTATATTTGATTTTTCTAAATCTAGTAAAAGTGGTCCAATATTTGATGTAGATAAATTATTTAATATATCTGAAAACTATATTTCGAGAATGAAAGCTAGTGAATTATATGAACATTTATTAAAATGGGCTTTAGAATTTGATCAAAGTTTTGCTGAATTATTAACTAAATATAAAGAATATACAATAAATATTTTAAATATTGAAAGAGAACAAGAAAAACCAAGAAAAGACTATGCTTGTTATTCAGATATTAAATCACAAATCTGGTAT
>JAAZHN010000040.1 GCA_012510695.1 Mollicutes bacterium | reverse complement strand
TTAAAAAGTTATTACTTTTAGGATTCTTTCTATCAGGAATGTTTATCTTATTTGCCTTAAGTAACCTTTTTGGAATTACTAACATAGATGATTCTAAATTTGTTAAAGTAAATAAAGATTACTTATCTATTGCACGAAGTAATTTTAAAGTAAAAGATTACTTAGAATATGAAAATCTTCCAGGGATTGATTATATTATGCCTGGTGATTCTTTAGTTTCATTTACTGTTAGACATGATAAATACTTACAAACTATCAATGCTCTAGAATCATTTTCAGGTTCAATGACCGATGTTAACTTATTAAAAAATGAAGATTTAATTTATGGCAGAATGCCTAATAATGAAAAAGAAATAGTTATTGATCAATTAGTGTTTGCAAATGCATTTAATAGTTATATATATAAACATGTTGGTTTAACAAATGAAAAAGATTACTTAAATTATAAATTTAATATTCCAATTCTTGGTGATTACATCCTAGTTGGAGTGTCTAATACTAATTCACCAAATATTTATGTTCATAAGAGTGAAATGATCAATATACTGCAAAATCATCAAAGTTATAGTTTTTTTGATATGATGCCATACAGGCCATCTGAACCAGAAAAACCGATCATGCCTGAGACTGGGATATATGATTATCAATTATTTAAAGATGATTTAGCTTTAAAAAGAGGTAAATATCCAGAAAAACCATATGAAGTTATCGTTAGTTATAATGATAGATTTATCTATCCATTAAACAAAAAAATTGAAACTAAAATAAATAATACTAAATTAATAGTAGTTGGCTATTATGAAACAAAGAGTAATATTAATCATAAATTAGTCAATGAAGAGACAATTAAATATAGTTTAATCTCTGCTGCTAATCAAATAACAATCATGCCTAAAGATAAAGATTTAGCTTTAAGTGAACTTAGAAATAAAAACTTAAATGTTGATGAAACATATTTAAGTGCCAAAAGAGAATATACACGCTTAAGGTCAAGTATGGTCACATCGTCTGTCACTGTTTCAATAGTCATTTTAGCTATATCATTTATTGAAATATTTTTAATAATTCGTTCATCATTTTTATCAAGAATTAAAGAAGTAGGTACTCTAAGAGCAATAGGAATGAAAAAGGGAGATATTTATAAAATGTTCTTAGGAGAAATAATTGCTATTACATCGATAGCTAGTCTCCTTGGTATTGCTTTTATGAGTTTCACACTTGATCGTCTGACAAGTGTTCAATTCTTTAAAGATCAATTTATGATTAACCCTAAAATAATTCTTTTAAGTATTATACTAGTCTATACATTTAATTTTCTTGGTGGTTTATTCCCGGTTTATAATACGATTAAGAAAACACCAGCATCAATCTTAAGTAGACCTGATGTGGATTAAGATGAGTCATTTTTTTAGAAGTGTAGAGGATGTAAGTCCTCTTAAACTATTTTCACCAATACATTTAATATTACTATTAATCTATATAATAGGAATAGTTTTAATATACAAAAATAATAAAAAGTTAAAAAAATCTAAATATGATATTCTTAAAATCATGGCAATTATTTTATTAATAGATCAAATAGTTCTTTACACTTGGCAAATAACATCAGGATATTTTAGATGGGATATGTCCCTACCTTTATATCATAGTCGAATAGCTGTACCAATGTTAATAATTGGGATATTTAAAAATAATAAAAGAATAAAAATACTTGGTATGTACTGGGGATTACTAGGATCAGTAATCGCGATGATAATGGCTGAGTTATATAAATTTTCTTTTCCGCACTATACTAATTTTCAATTTTTCATAGTCCATATAATTATGGGTTGGATTTTAGCTTATCTTTTATTTGTTGATCAAGTAAAAATAACTAAAGAAGATAATATATTTGCTTTAAAAATAACAACTATTTATAATATAGCCTTAGTAATATTTAATTTTATCTTAAAACCTTCATACCCTAATGTTAATTATGGTTATATGCTAAAAGCTCCAGAATTTATCGGACCATTATTTAAACCAATAATTCATGCTATCTTAATGATTATTATTTTTAATATTATGATGTATTTATTATATTTATTTTTTAACTTTATTAGAAAGAAAACTTATAATGAAAAAGCTAATTAAGGATTTTAAAAAAAGATATAAAGAATCCAAAAAAGAATTTTATTGGATTCTTTGGTATGTAATTTATTCAGGTATTACTTATGAACTATTCAATAGACCATTTGGCATTGTTAGAAATATAAAAATACCTTTTGATGATCTAATCCCTTTTATTAAAGAATTCATAATTATTTATCACTTATTCATGCCAATGGTTATTTTATCCTGTATTTTAGTATTTATTTATAATAAAAAAGATTACAAAAAAGTAATGCTAACTATGTTTTTAGCCCAAACAGCATCTTACATAGTATTTGTATTATTCCAAACCTATGTTCCAAGATATGATATAAATTTACTAGGTAATGACATATTTTCTAATCTTGTTAAATTTACTTATAGCATAGATAACCCATACTCAGGTATTCCCTCAATGCATGTTTGTAACATGGTTCTATCATCAATATTTATTTATCAAATTAATCTAAAAAAGAATATTAAAATATTTCTTATTTCTTTTATGACTTTAATAGCAATAACTACAGTCTTAGTTAAAC
>JAAZHN010000039.1 GCA_012510695.1 Mollicutes bacterium | reverse complement strand
TTATTCAAACTAATAATGGACTTATTATGGCTAATCCAAATAGTGCATATTTATTTTTTAATTTTGCAATTTTAACTACTATAAACAATATCTCAATGTTAAGAACTTATTACGTAACAAATATGTCTTCGATGTTTTTGGGTTGTAGTGCATTAACTAGCTTAGATGTGAGTACTTTTGATACCAGTAGTGTCACAGATATGGGTTCAATGTTTAATGATTGTAGTTCTTTAACTAGCCTAGATTTGAGCACATTTGATACCAGTAGTGTCACAAATATGGTTCAGATGTTTGCTAATTCTAGTTCTTTAACTAGCCTAGATTTGAGCACATTTGATACAAGTAACGTAACTGATATGTCTTGGATGTTTTGCAATTGTTGGGATTTATCATTTTTAGATTTAAGTTCATTTAATACGATAAAAGTAACAAACATGACCAGAATGTTTTCTGATATTTATGCTTTACTAAGTTTGGATTTAAGTTCTTTCGACACGTCTTCAGTAACAAATATGACATCAATGTTTACATATAATACGGCACTGATTAGTTTGAATATAAGTTCTTTCGATACTTCTTCTGTAACATCTTTTGGCGGAATATTTGCTTATTGTGTCGGTCTAACAACTTTAGATCTAAGTTCGCTTGATACAAGCAATGTAACTAACATGAATGTTATGTTTTCAGGCTGTAGTGGTTTAACAACCCTAGATTTAAGTTCATTTAATACTACCAATGTTACAAATATGTATGGTATGTTTTATGGTTGTCGTTCTTTAACTAGCCTAGATTTGAGCACATTTGATACCAGTAGTGTCACAAGTATGTCTCAGATGTTTCAAGGTTGTAGTTCATTAACTAGCCTAGATTTTAGATTAGCTGATTTTACAACCGTTACATCATATTCGAGTATGTTTACTGGAATAACAAATGGCATAACAATAACTGTATTAGATTCTGCTGCTCAAACTTTTATTAATGCAAGATTAGGTGATGCAAGTAAAACAGGAAATGTCACAATATATGTTCCATAAGCAAACAAATATATGTTTGCTTTTATTTTTGTGGTATGATATCTTTTATTAAGAGGTATTATGAACAGTATAAAGGGAAGATTTAGAAGTAGTATATTTGAAGGTAATAATGGGTATAAAGTTGGTTTATTTAAAGTTAAGTGGTCTGACTCTGAACTTGAAGATATAATTAATAAAACCATTACTTTTTCTGGTTATTTTGCAAATATTAATAATGAAGAAGATTATTTACTTATTGGTGAATATATTAATCATCCAAAATATGGTTATCAATTTCAAGTATCTTCATATGAAAGAATTGAACCAGAAACTTCTGATGCTATTATTGAGTTTTTATCTTCATCTTTAATAAAAGGCTGTGGCGAGAAAACTGCTAAAAAGATAGTGGATTACTATGGAGAAAATACTATTGAAAAGTTAAAAGAATCAGTAGATAATATTTTACTTGTTCCGGGAATAACTGAAAAAAATGCAATTAAAATTCATGAATCTATTATTAAGTATAGTGAAACTGATCAATTACTAATTGATTTAAAAAAACTTGGTTTTTTAATTAAAGAAGCTTTAAAATTAATTAAAAATTATGGTTCTTTAATCTTTAATATTATTGATGAAGATATATATTCATTAGTTGGGG
>JAAZHN010000001.1 GCA_012510695.1 Mollicutes bacterium | reverse complement strand
TAGAAAAAATCAATTCTGGTGAAGAGTATGATGTAATCTTAATGGATATCATGATGCCAGGAATGAGTGGTGAAGAGACATTTATGAAGTTAAAGGAAATAGTTGGATTTAATACTCCAGTGATTGCCCTTACTGCAGATGCAATCTCAGGTTCAAAAGAAAAGTATCTATCATTAGGATTTACAAGTTATATATCTAAACCATTTTCACCTGATGAAATAAAGAGTGAACTTGCTAAAATATTTAAATAATTTTCTAGTAAACAATTTGATATTTTGATATAATTAGGATGCCAAAGGAGTGAATAAAATGACATTACCGTCAATATGGGGCATTGTTACAAAAATAATTGATATATGTATCGTTTGGTTTTTGTTTTATTACTTATTAAAAAATTTAAAAAACAATATTAAAATGTCTTTAATTTTTAAAGGCGTTGCTTTTATTTTAGCTATTAAACTACTAAGTAATTTACTTAATTTATATACAGTTGGCTTAGTTTTAGAATATGTTATTATGTGGGGTCCTCTAGCGATTATTATTATATTTCAACCAGAAATTAGAACAGTTTTAGAACAAATCGGTCGTAGTCAACTATTAGGAAGACATAAAGTATTAACAGTTGATGAAAGAGAAAAATTAGTTTTCGAAATAATGGAAGCAGTTGAATATTTAAAAAGAAATAAAATAGGGGCTTTAATAGTTATTGAAAGAGATGTATCTCTTCAAGAATATATACAACCAGCTCAAAAGATATATGCAGATTTATCTTCTAGTTTATTATGTTCAATATTTTTCCCAAATAACCCTCTTCACGATGGGGGAGTAATTATTCAAGGTAATTCAATTACCTGTGCTGGAGCAGTATTTAAAACAAGTATGGATCCAAGTTTAAGCAAAAGACTAGGAACAAGACATAGAGCGGCTCTTGGTATAGCTGAAGAATCTGATGCAATCGCGATTGTTGTTTCAGAAGAATCTGGAAGAATAAGTATAGCTTCTAATCAAGCATTAAAATATAATTTAACATTAGATGAAACAAGATTAATGTTAGTTGAAGAATTAAAGCCAAAAACCGAAGTATTCTATGATGCTGATGAAGAAGATGAAGTTGGTGATATTGATGAGTAATATTATGAAAAAAATATTTTTCCCCTTTAAATTAATTTATCGTATTATTGATAGATTAATAATCGCACCACTAACTAAATTAGTATTTTTAATTATTAAAAAATTAAGAGTTAGTCCTAGTTTTTTAGAAAAATATTTAAATAAACCAAATATATTAATATATGTTTCTTTAATACTTGCAGTTATGATGTTTATATTTGTTGATAATAAAGCAACTAAATTAATTGAAAATGAAGCTGAAATACTAGAAAGACAACCAATTACGTTAATATATAATGAAGAAGCATTTGTTGTTGAAGGGTTACCTAAAACTGTTGATATTACTCTAATTGGAAGAAGAAGTGATTTATACTTAGCAAAACAGTTAGGAAACCATAAAGTAACGCTAGATCTTCATGGCTATACTATAGGAGATCATAAAGTAAAATTAGTTTATAATAATTCTGTAGAAACAGTAAAATATAAGTTAGATCCCTCTACTGTTCAAATAAAAATAAGTGATAAAATAAGTGATTCTAAAGTTCTTGCCTATGATTTATTCAATCAAGATAAATTAGATCCAAAATTATCAATTGCAACAGTAACATTATCTAACAGTGATGTCATTGTTAAATCATCACAAACAACAATCGATAAAATTGCTAGTGTTAAAGCTTTAGTCGATGTCAGTAGTGATAAATTAACAAGTGCAGGAACATTTAAATTAGAAAATATTCCTCTGGTAGCTTATGATGAAGGCGGAAAAATCATTAATAATGTTGAGATGGTTCCGGCTAGAGTATCGGCCGATGTTATAGTAAGTTCAAACTCAGTTGAAGTCCCAGTTAAAGTCGTGACAACAGGAGAAGCAACAGTCGGTTTTGCAATTAGTGAAATTAATGCTTCAGTAAGCAAAGTTACTCTATATGGAGATCAATCTATCTTAGAAGACATTAAATTTGTTGAAGCAACAATCGATATCAAAGATTTAAATGCTAATAAGACTTATAATGTTACCCTAACTAAGCCAAAAGGAATTAGATTTATGAGTGCATCTACTACAACAATCGATGTCTCTGTTCAACAAGAAACATCGATTGAGACTGAAATATCGCCAATAATATTTAGAAATTTAGATGAAAAATATGCTGCAACAGCGTCATCCATCCAAGATACGAGTGTTACAGTTATAGTTAAAGGTGTTAAATCAGTTCTAAATTCCTTAGATCCTGCTTCGATAACCGCTTATATTGATTTAACTGGTTATGGTTTAGGAACACATAATGTTCCAATAAACATTGAAGGAAGAGATGTTAGATTATCATTCACACCGAAAGTTAAAACAATTTCTGTAAAAATAGAAAATAAAAGATAAAGTTTAAAGCCTAAATACAGGCTTTTTTCTTTGACGTTATTTATTGACAAATCAAAAAACATGTGTTATTGTAGGCGACAATTAATTCAAAGGGGGTTTATCTTATGGAATTAAGTAAAAAGAATAAAATTAATGAAATTAAACAAAGAGGAAAAGCAATTGTTTTGGCTGGTCTTGTTTTAATTGGCTCTGGAGCTAATTTAGCTAAAGCTAAAGCAACTGTTCAAGCATCTGATGAAAGAGAAGTTTCTTTTATGGAAATGTTAAATAATGATGTTTTAGACGTCGCCTTTGTCAATCCGAAAACAACAAAATTAACTGACATTAAAGATCAAGGACAAATAAAAGAACGTGCTAATGAAATAATTGGCAAACTTCGTGAATTAGGATTACACGATTTTAAAGAACAAGAAGTTATCAATATGATTACATTAATCGGTGGTCAAAATCCATTTGATCGTCAAGTAGAAAATGAAGATGTTGCTTTCTTACTAAATCGTTTAGCAAAAATAATGAATCAAGAAGCAGTTAATTCAGCTCTTCACATTAGGGATATTACAGGTAGCAAATTAAGAGGTAAGGTTTTTGATTACTCATTATTTACTGTAGATGATCATTTAGGTGGAGACATAATTGAAGTAATGCAACATTATCGCCATGGTATGATTTTAAACCCAACTAAAGAAGGTGCATTTCCATACGCTAATGCATTATTAAAATATTTAGTTCATGTTTATTTAGAAAATGGTTACTTAGATTATCCATCATTTCATGAAGCTGAGACTTCAGGTGAAAGATTATTAGGTATCCTTTTAGCACAAAGTTCTGCTACTATGGTTTCAGCAATTGGCATTACTCCAAGCTATCAAAGTTATGAAGTTGTTGAAGGAAAACCACATTATTGTCATTGGGATATTCAAGCATTTGTTAATGCGATAAACCAACCAATTTGTTATGACGGCGAAAATAACTTAGTTAATTATCTAAGTCATGCAATGATTGGCACAATCGATGATGCTAACTACTTAAGTAATTCATATACTAAGAAATAAGGAATATAAGGGGGATTTATATGGAAGATAGAATTAGATTTAATTGGATAGACTTAGTATTAAAAGTATTATTCTTAGTAGTATTTTTCTTAATATTACTGTGGTTATATCCAAGTAACAATTTAACAACATTTTATGACAAGGTGTTTAATGATAATGTTCAAACTATGAAAGATGGAGCTAGAAGTTATTATCAATTAGATAGATTACCTGCAAATGAAGGTCAATCGAAAAAAATGACTTTGGCTGAAATGGAAAATTTAAAAATCATTTTACCATTTAAAGATAAAGATGGTAAGTCATGTGATGCTGATCGTAGTTTTGTTGAAGTAACAAAGTTAAGTAGCAAAGAATATGCTTTAAAAGTATATTTATCATGTGGCGATCAATCAGATTTTATTATTGATACTATTGGTAAAGAACAAGTTTGTATCGATTGTGGAAACAATGGAAATAAAAATCCAAATAATGGTAGTGATAATGGTGGAGACACATATCCAGGCGATAAAGACTCAGATAATGATAATATAGGTGATAAAGATCTAGATAATGACGATCATGATAAACCGCCTCTAGATGATAATGATAATAATACATGTACTTCAACTGAGTATGAATTTAAAAAGATAACTCAAAAGAAAGAATATGAAAAATGTCCAGAAGGATATATTCAAGGAACTCATTATTGTACTAAATCATCATTAACATCAGTTACAGTTGCTAAATTAAAAACAACAGCTTCAAGAAAAGTAGTTGTAGACGCTAATGTTAATAAAGGTGATAGTTATAAAGTTTATGTTGATCCAATAATTAATAATCAATATGTCTGTGGTCCTGAGTTTGATAATGCAGGTACATATACAAGACCTACTGAGTGTATTAAAAAAGGTCAAGATACTGCACCAGCAGAAAGAAAAGAAACATATACTTGTAGTAATGAATTTGCTAATGCAGGAACATATACCGTGTATACAAAATGTTATGCAAGTACAAGTACTGCTGAACATGCAGTAAAAAACACTGACTATATTTGTGGTAGTGAATATGATAATGCTGGTACATATAAAGTTCCAACAACGTGTCGTAAAACAAACACTCAAACAGCGCCGGCTACTTCAAAAACAACATATACATGTTCAAGTGCATATGATAATGCAGGAACATATACAAGTCCGACAGTATGTTATAAATCTAACAGAGTTACAGAACCTGCTAAACTACAATCTAGTGTAACAACATATACATGTGGAAGTGGTTATGACAATGCTGGTACTTACACAAGCCCAACATTATGTCGTAAGACAACAACTGAATCAAAACCATCGGTTGCAAATACAACATCGACAACTACATATGAATGTTCAAGTTATTATGACAATGCAGGAACATATACAAGTCCAACAACATGCCGTAAAACAGTAACAGATTCAAGATTGTCAGTTGGTTCAACAAAACCAGGATATTATACAGACTGGTCATGTGGAACTTGTAGTGCTCAAAGATTTACTACACCACAATACGATACATCAACAAAGAAATATGCAGATCGTGGTATCGGTGTTGAAAACATTTGTAGTGGTTCTAATTGTCCAAATTATGTAACAGTTTATTACTATATTGTCTACACAAGAGGTTATGTTTCACCTAAGACAACATACACATGTCCAAGTGGCTATAGTCCAACTGGAACATACTCATATCAAATAAATTGTACAAAAACAAACGTAGTAACTGCAAATTCAACACCAAAAACAACATCAAAAACTACATATACATGTCCAAGTGGATATAATCCAACTGGAACATACTCATATCAAGTCAATTGTACAAAAACAAATGTAACTACTGCACAAGCTCCATCAAGTACAAAAAATGTTTATGTTTGTGATAGTTCGTTTATTAATAAAGGTACATATACAAAACCAACAACTTGTTATAAAGATGTAAAAACTACTGCTATTGCACCAAGTGTAACTACATATACATGTGGAAGTACATATGACAATGCTGGTACTTATAACTCACCAACAACATGTAAAAAGATTACTACATCAACAGCGTCTGCATATGCAAAAAATACATATACATGTAGTAATAACTTTGTAAATGCTGGTACTTATAATTCACCAACAATGTGTATTACAAGATCATCATATTCAAAAGAACCAGTAGTAAATTCTCAATATATTTGTAATAATACATTTGATAATAAAGGAGTATACAATTCTCCAACAACATGTATTAGAAACAAAGATGTAAAAGTTTCAGCAACACATAATTCAAGTGGATCATGTCCAAGTGGATATAATAAAACTGGAACTGGCTCTTCAGTCTTATGTTATAAAACAGTTAAAAATACTGATACATATTATTGTTCAGACGCTAATGCTAAATTAGTTGGAACAAAATGTGAAAAAACAATCAAAGGAACATCTAAATACTATTGTGAAAGTGGCTCAGTCCTAAAACAAGGAAAATGCTACAAGTTTACAAATTCAATTATTGAACGTAAAGAAGAAAGTTGTAAAGAAACCACTGAATATATCTGGAGTCCAACTGAAACATTAGAAGGATGGACAAGAACAGGTAATACAAGAAAAACAAATGTAAAATGTCCTGAAGTAGTTGATTGTACAAAAGAAAAAAATCAAATTACATGTACAATTCCTGAAGAAGCAAAATAACACAAAAAACCGTTAATAAACTAACGGTTTTTTCTTGCGATAATTAAGACATTCTTTTTAATAAAATAAGGGACTTAATTGATCTGATTGTAAATACCGAAAACATATATATATTGCAAAAATAATAAAGCAAACTCCAATTATTATTGGTAAAATAATTTCATTAAGGTTACCATGCAGTATGAATAGAATACCAATATAAGCTGGTATAGCGCTAATCATTAATCTAAAAACACTTTTTATTAAAAATAATAGTATTGAACTTTCATTAGTGTTAAAAATTAAATAAGCAATGAAACTACCTAATTTATGCATAATTTTAGTAATTGAATAACTAATCATTTTTTCTACCTTCTTACTTAATAAAGTATATCATATAAAGTGTTAAGGAACTATTTAAACACTATTTTTATTTTTCTAAATATGATAAAATTATATACAGAAAGAAGGTTATTATGGAATTAAAAGGTTCTAAGACAGAAAAAAATTTAAAGATTGCTTTTGCAGGTGAAAGTGAAGCAAGAATGAAATATGATTACTATGCTTCTCAAGCTAAAAAAGATGGCTATGAGCAAATTGCGGCTATCTTTGATGAAACAGCAAGAAATGAAAAAGAGCACGCCAAATTATGGTTTAAAGCATTACATGGAGGTAAAGTTCCTGATACAATGACAAACTTACACGATGCAGCTTCAGGAGAAAACTATGAATGGACTGATATGTATGCAAATATGGCTAAAGAAGCTTATGAAGAAGGTTTCGATGAAATAGCAATACTTTTTGAAGGAGTTGCGGGAGTTGAAAAAGAACACGAAGGAAGATATAGAAAACTAATTGAAAATATTGAAAATAATAAAGTGTTCCATAAAGATGAAGAAGTTGTCTGGATCTGTCGTAACTGTGGACATGTTTACTACGGAAAAGATGCCCTAAAATTATGCCCAGTATGTAATCATGCTGAGAGTTATATGGAACTTAGAATGGAAAACTATTAATAGTTTTCTTTTGATTTGAGATAATAAAATAAATGAGGATGAGCCATTAGAAAATTATTTGCCTAAAGAAGTATCTAAATGATACTTTTTCTTTGCTATTAAATCTAAATTGTGCTATTATTTACTTGTAAAACAAAGAAAAGGATTCAAGTAATTAGTTAAGTTCATATTAAGAGATTAAATGCTATAGCTGAAAGCATTTATTGATAAATAACTAATGAAATTCAACCTTGGAGTTTTAATCGTATAAGGCGTTAACTTAAATAAGAGCTAGATAATCTAGAATGTGGGTGGTACCGCGGATTTAATTCGTCCCAGTTTTAGATTTTTTATTTGGAGGAAATTATGAAAGAAGAATTATTAGAGTTATTAAAAAGTGCTAGGATAGAAATTGAAGGAGTTATAAAAGAGGCCGATCTTTTAAACTTAAAATCTAAATTACTAGGTAAAAATAGTAAACTAAGTGAACTAATGACAGAATTAAAAAATATGAGTCTTGAAGATAAAAGAGCATTTGGGAAAATGATTAACGATTTAAAATATGATATTGAACAAATGATTCAAGCAAAATTTAATAAATTAAATGCAAAAGACTTTTTAGAATTTGACAACACTCTACCAGTAGAACTTGGTAATGGATCACTGCATCCAGTTACTATTGCCTCTAAAGAAGTAACAGATATATTAAAGCAAATGGGTTTTATTATTTTAGATGGCCCTGAAATGGAATCAGAATATTATAACTTTGAAGCTCTAAATATTCCCAAAAATCATCCTGCCAGAGATATGCAAGATACATTTTATTTAGATAATGGTTTAATTTTAAGAACCCATACTTCAACTAATCAAGTTCACGGTATGGAAAAATATGGTGCACCTATTCGTTTGTGCGCTCCTGGTAGATGTTTTCGTAATGAAAACATTGATCACTCTCATGATAATACTTTCTTTCAAATTGAAGGAATGGTTATCGATAAAGATGTTTCAATCGGCAATCTTATATATGTAATGAAAGAACTATTAAATCATGTCTTTAAAAAAGAAGTAGATGTAAGATTAAGACCAGGATTCTTCCCATTTGTTGAACCAGGTTTTGAGTTAGATTGTAGTTGTTTAATTTGTAATGGAAAAGGCTGTCCTACTTGCAAAAATACCGGTTGGATTGAACTTTGTCCATGCGGAATGATTCATCCAAATGTATTAAAAATGAGTGGAATAAATCCAGATGAATATAATGGCTTTGCTTTTGGCATGGGTTTAACAAGGCTAGCAATGATGAAAAATAAAATAAATGATATACGGGTTCTTAACTCAGGAGACTTAAGAAAACTAGAAAGATTTAATATTAAGTAGGTGAGATTATGAAAATATCATGTAATAAATTAAAAAGTTATATTAATAATTCAGAAAAAATAGATTGGTTAAGTATCTGGGATACATTTACCATTAGAGTAGCAGAAGTTGAAGGAATTGAATTAAAAGGGCGAGGTTATGAAAATATAGTGGTAGGTGAAATTATCGAAGCTCTTCCTCATCCTAAAAAAGATAAATATAATATCTTAAAAGTTGATAATGGTAAAAAACATTTAAGCATTTTATGTGGCGCGCCTAATTGTAAAAAAGGAATGAAAGTAGCTTTAGTGAATGTCGGGGGAAAAGTAAATGATTTTGAAATAAGTGAAAAAGAAATCGCAGGAGTATTATCCCAAGGAATGTTATTATCTGCTTCTGAACTTGGAATTGGTGATGACCACTCGGGAATAATTGAACTGCCAAATGATTATGTGGTTGGTACTAATTTAAAAGAAATATTACCACTTGAAGATATAATAGTAGAAATTGATAATAAATCTCTAACTAATCGCCCTGATCTGTGGGGACATTATGGAATTGCTAGAGAAATAGCCGCGATTACTAAGCAAGAATTAAAACAAATAGAAATAGAAGAAATAACTAATGATAAAAAAGATTTAAACATTAAAATATTTAATGAAAATTGTAACCGTTACTTGGGATTAAAAATCGATAATATTAAAGAAAATAAATCACCATTAGCAATGCAAATATTTTTATCTTATGTTGGAATGAGAAGCTTATCACTATTAGTTGACTTAACCAATTATGTGATGTTAGAACTTGGTACGCCAATGCATGCTTTTGATTCAACCAACATTGATAAAATTGAAATAGATGTCGCACATAATAATGATACATTTATTACTTTAGATGGAATAGAAAGGACTCTGTCTAAAGATTATTTAATGATTAAAAACAATGATGAATACTATGCAATTGCTGGTGTTATGGGTGGATTAAATAGTGAAGTAGAAGAAAATACTTCTTCAATTATTTTAGAAAGTGCTTCATTTGATGCAACAAGCGTTAGAAAAACTGCGACAAGCCTTGGTCTTCGTACTGAAGCAAGTACAAGATTTGAAAAATCATTAGATCCAAACTTAAATGAGATCGCGACTAAGAGGTTTGTTAAACTATTAAGAGATATAGATTCAAATATCCAGATTGTCTCTAATTTAACTGATGTTTATCCAAATAAACAAAATACTATTAAATTAAAACTAACTAAAGAAAAATTAACAAGATATTTAGGAGTAACTATTTCAGATGATGAAGTTAAGAAAATATTAGAGTCATTAGAATTTAGTTTAACAGTAAAAAAAGATTATTATGAAGTAATAGTTCCAACATTCAGAGCAACTAAAGATATCGAAATAGAAGAAGATTTAATTGAAGAAATTGCCAGAATATATGGTTATGAAAACATTAATATTGAACCCTTAAGAGTTAACTTAGAAGCTAAAATGGAAGAAAAAGATTATGATCTCTCATATGAATTAAAGAAATATTTAGCAACTAAATTCTCTTTAAATGAAGTTCATACCTATTTGTGGAATAATACAAATTTATTAAAAAAACTAGAAGTTTTAGAAAATAATGTAAAAGTACTAGGCCGAGTTGAAGATAATGTTTTAAGAGATGATTTACTATATTCTTTAGTTGATGTATCAATAGAAAATGCAAAATATAAAAATAAATTTGGTATTTTTGAAATTGGAACGGTTATAAAAGATAATGAAAATTATCAAGATCTAGGTATTATGTTAATTAATGATGATAAGTATATCAAAGAAGCATATTTTGAATTAAAAAGAATTGTCTTAAGTATATTTAAAGACTTTAAAAACATAAATGTAGAACTATTACCAATTAAACTTGATACAATTTATCACGAACCATTATCACTTGGCATATTTATTAATGGTGAAGAAATTGGTTCATTAGGAGTAATTGAAAAAACAATTATTAAGAAAAAAAGCATTCTTTATGCCAAAATTGATTTTGCAAAGTTTTCTAAAATAGAAAAATTAGATACTATATATGAAGAACTAAGTAAATATCCAAGTGTAACTCTAGATTATACTTTAGTCGTTCCTAAAGACTATAATTATCAAAAAGTAAAAGAAATAATTGATAAGTTCAATTCCCCAATATTTCAAAAATATGAATTTGTTGGGTTATTTGAAACAGAATTAGATATTAAATATACATTTAGATATACAGTTGGTTCTTATGATCATACTTTAACTAGTGAAGAGCTAGAAGAGTTTAAAAATTTATTTATTAAATATAATAAAGAACATAAGATTAATATTTTAGAATAATTAACGGTAATTTATTTGTATTTTAAATAATTTGTTATATAATACTTAGTAGGTGATTTAGGTGGCAAAAAATAGAATTAAAAAAGTAGTAAAAGTTAAAGATGAAGAAACCGAAATGGGGACTAGAACTTTAGTCTTTACCTTTGTAGCGATGATTCTTCTTTCATTATTTATTTATTTTCTAACTGATGTAATGAAAAAGAAAGAAGCAAGTAAAAAACAAGAAGAAATAGTTGAAATTGATAATAATAAAATATTATTAGGCAATTTATTTAATCAAAGCGACAAAGAATATTATGTTTTAGTTTATGATTACAAAGATAAGTTTATTGAGTTCTTTGATGATTTAAAAAATCAATATCATGATCCGAGGGTAAAGTTATATGAAAGTGACCTTAAAGATGGATTAAATAGAAGATATATCGCTGAAGAAAGTAATCCAAAGGCGACTTCATTAGATGATTTAAAAATATCAAAAGAAACTTTAATTAAAATTTCTGAAGGAAAAATCGTTAAATTTTTAGAAGGTCCTGAAAATATCAGACCAGAACTAGAAAAAGAAGAAAAATAAATAATTCCTAAAGTTATACTTTAGGTTTTTTATTGAATAAAAGTATCATTTAGTTTATACTTAATAATAGAACAAGGAAGTGTCATATGAACATTAAAAGAAAAATATTTACTCTATATGAAATGATAGCCTTCATGTTATTAACTGCGGTAATTTCAAGTTTAACATGTGGCTTTATTATGTTTAAAGCATATGAGAATAAAAAGCCTATTAAAGACTATTCATCTTTAACTGAAAACGAACATTTATTAGAATTAATTAATAATTATAATCAAATAAATGATAAATTTTATCAAAAAATTGATGAAGGAAAATTAGTTGATCATGCAATTAAAGGAATGTTAGATTATTTAGGTGAGCCATATACAGAGTATATTGAAGAAGATAGAACGAATGGCTTTAATGAACAATTACAAGGAACCTATGAAGGAATAGGCGTTGAGATGACAGTTAATCCAGTTACGAAACAAATATATGTTAAAAGAGTATTTCCAGATTCACCAGCAGAAGAAGCTGGAGTCCTGGTTGGAGACATATTCTTAAAAGTAAATGGCGAAGATGTTAAGGATGAAGACTTACAAGCAATATCAGAAAAGATTAAATATGGCGATTCTCCTACTTCAGTTATATTGTTTTTAAGAGGCGAAGAAGAAATTGAATTATCTTTAACTAGAAAAAAAGTTGAAATAATTTCTGCTTATGGCAGAGTAATTGAATATAAGAGAAAAAAAGTTGGTTACTTACATATTACTTCATTTGCTGCATTGACAAATGAACAAGTAAGAAAGGCTCTTAAAGAATTTAAACATGATGGTATTAAAGAAGTTATTATTGATGTTAGAGATAATACAGGTGGTTACTTAGATGCTGTTGTTAAAATAGCCGAACAATTTATTGAAAAGGGCAAAAGAATTCTTTATTTAGAGGCAAAAGATGCAAAAAATGCAATAATTGATAGTACAGATGAAAAGTCTGACTTAAAAATAGTAGTCTTAGTAAATGGTGCATCAGCCTCAGCCTCAGAAATCTTAGCCGCAGCTTTAAGAGAAACTTATGGGGCTAAGTTAGTTGGTAATAAGACATTTGGTAAAGGTAAATTCCAAGAAACCGGTCAATTATCAACGGGGGCATCGATTAAATTTACCGCGGGGACTTGGTATACTCCAAATGATGTTAATATTGATGGAGTTGGTTTAACTCCTGATTATGAAGTAGTATTAGATGAAAAGTATTATTTAGAGAGAATAGACGCTAATGATAATCAACTTCAAAAAGCTTTAGAAGTTGTAACAAAATAAAATAAAAAAAAAATATATATAAGGAAAAGTTTGTGCTTTTCCTTATTTTCATGTATAATGAAGGTAGAAACGGGAAGATTTTTATGGAAAAAGTTAAGGTTGGCGATGAACTAACAATTCATTGTTATAAACATAACGGTAAATTCCATCGATCTTGGGAAGAAGCTCTCGTCTTATATATTGATGAAGAAAAAATAATCGTCGGTAACAATAAAACTAAGGTTACCGAAAGTGATGGTCGTACCCATAAAGCTAAAGAGCCAGCAATTGTAATCCTTTATAAAAATAGTTGGTTTAATGTTTTTGGGCAATTAAAGAAAAAAGGTTTATTTTATAAATGCAATATTGCTTCTCCTTATATAATAGATGAAGGAGCAATAAAGTTCATCGATTATGATTTAGATTTAAAAGTATTCCCTGATGGTGGATTTAAAGTGTTAGATCGCAATGAATATAAATATCATAAAAAAATAATGGGTTATTCTGATGATTTAGACAAAGTTCTAACTACAGAGTTGACAAATTTAATTAATCTTAAAAGAAAAGAAGAAGGACCATTCTTAAAAGGATTAATTGAAGAGTATTATGAGAAATATAAATTACTAAGGTAATTTGTATATAAATATTAACAAAAAACATATTTCTTTACTTCAATTTTACGTTTATTTACCTTGTAAAAAACACAAAGTTAATAAAAATGCAAAAAAGAAGCAAAAATTGTTGACAAAGAAAATTGTTTTTGTTATATTAACAATGCACCTCGGGAAAAGGTGCAAAATGATCTTTGAAAACTAAGTAAAATGTCAATTTTGAGTAGCTTAGATTAAACTTTAGAAAAAGAATAATTTTTTTTTATGAGAGTTTGATCCTAGCTCAGGATGAACGCTGGCGGCATGCCTAAGACATGCAAGTCGAACGAGGGAACCTGATGAATCTTTGCGTACTTGTACAAGAAGACGAAACAGATTTTTCCCTAGTGGCAAACGGGTGAGTAACACGTGGGTTACCTGCCTCTAAGTTTGGGATAACAGTTAGAAATGATTGCTAATACCGAATGTGATAATTTATCAAAGAAGCCCTTAAAGCTTCGCTTAGAGATGGGCCTGCGGTGCATTAGCTTGTTGGTGGGGTAATGGCCTACCAAGGCGATGATGCATAGCCGAACTGAGAGGTTAATCGGCCACACTGGGACTGAGACACGGCCCAGACTCCTACGGGAGACAGCAGTTAGGAATATTCGGCAATGGGGGAAACCCTGACCGAGCAATGCCGCGTGAATGATG
>JAAZHN010000038.1 GCA_012510695.1 Mollicutes bacterium | reverse complement strand
TTAATAAGAAGGGTGATATATGTGTATAGTGAAAAATTGTTTTTAACTCCGCAAGATATTTTGGAAAAAGAATTCAAAGTTGACGCTAGAGGCTATAGACCGCAAGAGGTTGATAAGTATTTAGATATGATTATTCGTGATTATAATGAACTTTTAAATGTGATCAAATCTAAAGAAAAAGAGATTAGAGAACTAATGGAAGACAACAGTGTCTTAAAAAAGGAAATTAGATACTTAAAAGAACAATTAGAAACTAAAAATGAAACAGAAGTCGCAACAAGAATGCCTAATAACATTGACCTTCTTAAAAGAATTTCTAATTTAGAAAAAATAGTTTACGGTAAAGAAGAATAATATCAGGACAAATGCTGCATTAAGTTAATATGTAGAGGAAAGTCCATGCTCGCACAGTCTGTAATGATTGTAGTGTTCGTGCATAGGGAAAAAATAACCTATGGCAGTTTAACTGACGGCTCTGAAATAACCTTAACTGGTTAAAGTAAGTGTAAAAGTGCAACAGAGACGAGTCTGGTTGGAAACGATCAGAGTGGAACGATGTAAACCCCATGAGCGAGAAACCCAAATTTGGTAGGGGCACTCTTATGAAGGAATCAAAACTAAGTAAGGGACTCAGTAATGAGTAGATAAATATTTGTCACCTAGAAATAGGTACAGAACATGGCTTATATGATATTATTATTTTTTATAAAGAATGGAGTGGAAACACTTGGATGAAATAGGGCAATTACTTAAGATGACTCGTGAAGCCAATGGAGTTTCCTTAAGTGAAGCAAGTGAAGATCTAAAAATAAAAGAAATACTATTACATAATATTGAAGATGGTAATATTGGTGGATTTAAAGACATATTCCTCCTTCAAGAGTATTTACTTAGTTACTCTAAGTATTTAGGATTAGATTCAGAACAAATTGAAAATGAATTTAATGATTATATGTTTGAATACACATCAAAAATATCCAATAAAAAAATCGAAAAAGCGATAATTCAAAAAAACAAAGAAGCAAAAAATACAAAAGAAATTGCTTCACCATATACAAAAGTTAAAGAAAAAAATAATAAAGTACTATTATATATCCTATTTTCAATGGGAATAGTAATCTTATAATAATTATATTTTTTATAATTAGAACAATCTTTTTTAGTTAGAGGGATGACATGAATTTACCAAATAAAATCACAACAATTAGGATATTTTTATCAGTTTTTTTAATAGTTTTTCTATTATTTCCATTTTATCAAGTAGGAATGAAATTACCAGTATACTCGATTAATGGTAATATAGAACTTAGTTTTCAATATATCATAGGAGGACTTATCTTTGCGGTTGCTTCTGCAACAGATTTTTTAGATGGTTATTTAGCAAGAAAAAATGGTTTAGTAACCGATTTTGGTAAAGTAATGGATGCAATTGCCGATAAAATCTTAGTTAATGGAATATTGATTATTTTAGCCTATAATAGAGATATTTCAATTATTGTTCCAGTAATTATTATTACCAGAGATACAATAGTAGATTCAATTAAAATGATTGCTTCAAAGAAAAGTGGGGCAGCAGTGCCTGCAAGTATAGCAGGAAAAATTAAAACAATCTTCATGATGGTTGGAGTAACATTTGTTTTCTTCAATAATTTACCATTTATGTTGATTAATTTTGAAATAGGTAAATTTATGGTATTAATTGCAACAGTGTTATCAGTATATTCTGGTTTAGAATATTTTATTCATCATAAAGATTCATTTATGAAAGATAAATAAATTATTTTAAGTCAAAACTAAATTAAAAATATTTCCTAAAAACATAGCTATATATTTTAATATTAGTCAGATAAAAACTCAAATATTGTCAAAAAAACATAAATCAAACACTTGTTTGATTTTTCTCTTGACTTTATAAAATATTCATTATAAAATTAAGATGTCAATAGAGAAACTAGGAGGAAAAATAAAACATGAAAGAAACAAACAAAGATAAAACATTAGATCAAGTAATGGCCGATATTGAAAAACAATTCGGTAAAGGCGCAATAATGAAACTTGGTAATGACAACCATTTAGAAGTTGAAGCAACATCAAGTGGATCATTATCATTAGACATTGCTTTAGGGGTTGGAGGCTATCCCAAGGGGAGAATAATTGAAATTTATGGGCCAGAATCATCTGGGAAAACAACATTTGCACTACATGCAATTGCTGAGGTACAAAAAGCAGGTGGTAGAGCGGCATTTATCGATGCAGAACATGCTCTTGATCCTGTTTATTGTCAAAAATTAGGAATCAATATTAATGATTTATTGTTATCACAACCAGATACAGGTGAACAAGCTTTAGAAATTTGTGAAGCCCTTGTTAGAAGTGAAGCAGTCAATATTGTTGTAATTGACTCAGTTGCTGCCCTGGTTCCCCAAGCAGAAATTGAAGGCGAAATGGGTGACTCACATGTTGGTCTTCAAGCAAGACTAATGAGTCAAGCTTTAAGAAAATTATCAGGAACGATTAGCAAAACAAAAACAACAGCAATATTCATCAATCAACTTAGAGAAAAGGTTGGGATTATGTTTGGCAATCCAGAAACCACTCCAGGTGGAAGAGCCTTAAAATTTTATTCAACAATAAGACTGGATATTCGTCGTTCTGAACAAATTAAAGATGGGGATAATGTTATTGGTAACAAAACAAATGTTAAAGTTGTTAAAAATAAAGTTGCTCCACCATTTAAAACTGCTACAGTTGACATTATGTATGGTGTTGGTGTTTCAAGAGAAGGTGAGATAGTTGATCTTGCTTCTGAAGCAAAAATAATCGATAAATCAGGTGCTTGGTACTCATATAATGGCGAAAAAATTGGTCAAGGTAAAGAAAACGTTAAGCAATATTTACGTGACAATCCCAAACTAAAAGAAGAATTAGA
>JAAZHN010000037.1 GCA_012510695.1 Mollicutes bacterium | reverse complement strand
TCTGGGTATTTGGCTCTCTCAGTCAATTATTCAAGGGCATTTAAAGTAAAAAATGAAATACTTGCAATTATTGAGAGAAATGAAGGGCTAAGAGAAAAGTCGGTTTTAGAAATCAATAATTATTTAGTAACAGTTAACCACACAGTTGTTGGTAACTGTGCTAAGGACTTTACTGGCTTTGGACAAAACGGAACTGCTAGTAATAATAAAACTGGTATATATTGTATCAGAAAAACATGTGTTACTGGTGATGTAGTCCCTAAAGCTTATTATAAAGTAACTGTATTTTTTAAATTTGATTTACCAGTAATCGGTGATATTTTTACATTTAATGTCGATGGTGAAACAAAGACGATACATAATACACCAGATCCGGCTGATGACAACATAGAATGTTTAGGAAGTGATATTTAATGAATGTAATTATTGCTAATAAATTGAAGGATAATCTTTCGACAGTTAATATACCACTTGGTAAAACACTAATTGGTTATTATTTAATTGATGATATTGTTAATTCTTTTGTTAATTTTGAATATTCAAAGTTAATAATCGATATGAGTGCGATTAAAGACAAAGATAACTTAGTTGGATTCCAAAAAATGGCCGCTTCATTGGATATGCAAAATGTGATTTTTGTTGTTGGTGATAATAATGATAATGAACTGATTACAAAAATCATTCCATTTGGAATATATAATTTTGCAAATAATCCTAGTGGTGTTGTTGAATTAGTTAACAAACCAAATACATATAAAGATGTTGCTCATTATCATGATTTATCAAATATTAAAAATCCTGCTACTACTGCGATGAGAGCTGTTGGCAGTACAAGAATTATTGGTTTTAAGAATATAACTAAAAGTGCTGGAGCAACAACCCTTATTTATTTATCTAAGTTATATTTAGAAAAAATGTATAAAGTCTTGGTTGTTGAAGTAGGTAAAAATGATTTTTCTGCTTATAGAGTAGATAATGTTGTTAGTACCACAGAGGATAATTTTACAAATACAATAAATGAAGCATCTGATTATGATATTATATTAGTTGATATTAATACATTTAATGTTGAAGCTTATTGTAGTGATGTATTATATTTAATTGAACCAAGTATTGTAAAATTAGGTATTTTAGAAAGAACTATGCATAACTTTGCTGAAAAACTAAGAGGACAAAAGATAGTCCTTAATAAGAGTTTTTTAAGGAGCAGTGAGTTATCTAGCTTTGAATTTGAAGGTAAAATAAAAGTATATTTTAACTTACCAACTATGAATGATCGAGCTAATAAAAATGAGCATATAGTTGCTTTATATAATAAACTAGGTTTTAATAAACGAGATGCGAGAAAAACAAAACGTTCATAGTCCTTGACAATAGGGAAGAAAAACTAATTGACATATATAGTTTTATAATTTAAAATGATATTAGAGAGAGGGAGAGATTATTAATGGAATTATTTTTTGCAATAGATGTATCTGAAGTCTGTGGTGAAACTGGAATAGGACCAATTTTGGATGTTATCGGAGTTTTTGTTACGATTCTTAAGTGGGCAATTCCTGTAGCTCTTATTATCTGGGGAACACTTGACCTTGGAAAAGCAGTTACTGAACAAGATGAGAAAAACATTAAAAAAGCATATGGGAAATTAGGACAAAGAGCTTTAGCTGCTGTGTTAGTATTCTTTTTACCAGGGATCGTAGTTTTCCTAGTAAATCAATTTTCTAAAAATGATAGTCAAATTGGAAAAGGTAATGCAGCTGTGTGTGTTGAAAAAGTATTAGGAAAACCTTTATTTGATACAAATTAATAAAAATAGTTCTTCATTGAACTTTTTTTTTGAAATAATTTTGTAATAGTTGACAAAAATGATTGATATAGCAACTAATTATGGTATACTAATAATATAGATAATAGAGGTAGATAGTAATGAAAAGTATTAAATATTCCATATCATTTTTAACTATATTATTGTTATTTTATATTCAAGATGTTTTTGCTTTGAACAATGGTATGTACTTGTTAAATGGTGGTTGCCTTGGTTTTGGAGTGAAGACTAATGAAATAATGGAAACAATTCTTACTATTATTTTTTGGGGAGTACCTACATTAGCAATTATATATACTATGATGGATATTTTTAAAGCTGTCACTAGTGGTGATGTAAAAGACGTAAGTGCTACTTTTAAAAAATTTGGTTTAAGGGGAATAATTATTGTACTGACTTTATTAACCCCGTCTCTTCTTAAATTTTTATTTGAAATATTCGGTTTAAAATTTTGCTTTTTTTAATAGGGAGTTGGAGTAGTGTTTACATTTTTATCAACATTAAATTTGGGTAGATGTGGAGCCTCATGGGGAAACCCGTTCTTCACTATTAATTGGCCAAGTTTTCCAGAAATTTTATGGAGGCTGGGTGCTTTAGTATTTAGTAGTGTGGCTTTTTTAATTGGTGTAGTCTATCAACTTTTTGCAGCAATGGCTGGTGCAAGAATTTTTGATGTGGAAGTTATAGAAGATTTTGCTCAGCGAATCCATGTAATATTAGGTATTGTTATGGTTTTTGTTGTATTAATTAACTTTTTTAGAATGGTAGCCGATCCTGAGAAACTAATTTCTTCATCTTCATCAGGGAAATCTGTTTCAAATACTGGGAAAGGCTTATTAACAAAAATTATAACAACACTTATTTTACTTGTATCAATCAATTATATCTTTAGTTTTGCATTTAAACTTCAAGAAGCAGTCATTGATGATAACGTTATAGGAAAATTATTTCTTGGTGGTTATGAAAACCAAAGTCAAGACGGTGAAACTGCAAACTTAAATACCGAAATGCGAAAAGGCGGGAATGAAGTTGCACTTAGCATTTTAAGAGGATTCTTTTTTGCAAGAGAAGCAGAAAGAGCATCAGAAATGGTTATTGGTAATCAAGAATATCGAAATAAATTGTTAGTTGGTCATATTAATAGTGATGATTATATCGATAGGAGAGTTCAAGGAACACCAATGACAATTGATGCATTTTTGGCAGTTGTTGAAAATAATGGTTTTAATGAATTGTATCGAGTCGATTGTGACACAATTGAAAAAACGATTAGTTTCACATGGCCTCTTGCAACAATTGCGGGTTTATTAGTTGTTTGGATGTTATTTGTTTATTCGATTGATTTAGGGATTAGGGTTGTCAAATTGGGCTTTTATCAATTAATTGCACCGATACCTATCGCAATGCGAGTGGTACCTGGCCGTGAAAAAACATTTGATAATTGGTTAAAAGAAACAACCTCAACATTCTTCGATGTATTTGTTAGATTAGTTATTATTTTCTTCTCAGTTATGGCAATTAGAGTGGTTAGTAAAACTACGGATTTGAACTTTTGGGCTAATCAAACAAATCAACCACAACTTATGATTGCAGGTTTTGCTTATGTTTTAATAATTTTAGGAATAATTTTATTTATGAAGTCAGCACCAAAAATTATCTCTAGTGTATTAGGACTAGGAGATGGTTCGGGTGGCGACTATGGAATTGGCTTTGGTAAAGTCAAATCTGGATATAAAACTCTTGAGTCTGCTGCTAAGAGTACTAAAGAAGCAGCTGCCCAAGCAAGAAAACCATTATCAGCTGCTCGAAAACAGGCTCAACTTGCAAGGAAGGCTTCATTACAAAAAACTAATAATCTAGGCAATAGAAGAAATGTTGCAGTTAGAAATGCTGCCGCTTTAGGTACAGGTTTTGTTGGTGCACTTATGGGTGCTGCAAAAGGTGTATCTGGAGCTATGAAAGGTAAAAGTCGTCAACAAATTCTCGGAGAAATTGCAGGAGCTCATGATAGAAAAACTAGAAAAATGCAAGCGGCAGGTGGAAGATATAGTACATATTTAGCCCAATCTGCAAGAGATGCGATGGAATCAATTAAGAGTAAAAGAGCAGAAAAAAGAGCTCAGGAAAAAAGAGAATATCAAAATGCAGAACAAATTGCTAGCAGATATCGTTCAAAAACGGTTACTGCTGATCAAGAAATCCTTGGCAATATGACATCTTCTATTAATAATATTGCTTCTAAAATTGCTGGAAATAATAATGTTAGAGATTCAGAAAAAGCAGTTCTATCATCAAGTGCTGCCTTAACAGCTGCTATAAATGCAACTAGATCAACTGAAGGTGCATTCAATCTTGCTAGTGGTGAGAATGCAACATTAAAAGTTAAACAAGGTGATTTAGATGTTGCAAGAGTAAGAGCGGCAGATTTATTCCAAACCAATGCAGCTGAAAAATTAGCAGAAAAAACAGAACTTGAAAATGATTTAAGAGCAAAATATGGAGTGCCAACTTTTACTCCAAGCGATGTTGATGCTAAAAAAGGTGAAGTTAATAGAGAAATTTCTAAAGTTCAACAAAATATTAGTGATTTGCAGCAGCAACGAGATCAAGAAACTGATCCAGCGATGAAACAAGCATATACTGACAGGATTGCTGAAGAAAGTCAAAAACTAGTTGATTTACGTTCTGATATTGGTCAATTAGATAAATTACAATCGATTACTAATGAGGTCGAAATTCAAAATAAGATGGCAGCAAACATAGGAGACTTTGTTAGTGCAACTGGTACTATTGATATTAGTAAAGCCCAAGTAGAGGTTGATAATCAACGTAGTTTACTACCGACAACCGCTACAAACAAGGATGAAGAAACACAAATTAAAATATTAGGAGAATTTAAGAAAACACTAAAAGCCATGGAAACTGCAAAGGCGGAAAATCCAAGCATAGTATTTAATACAAATTCTATAGCTTCAGAAATGTCTAATTTACACGATGCCATTTCTGCTCAAGTCGCAAGTAATGATAGAGTGATCAAAAATCATAATGAAAATCAAGAAAAAGAAAAAGATGCTCGTGAAAAATTAGCAGAATCTATTAATAATACTAGACAAATTCAAGATGTATTTGTTAAATCAAATGAAGCAGAATTTACCAAAAATATTGAGTCAATGGTTAAAAATCTTCAAAAAATTGGTACACAAGAACTGCATAATGAAATTCGAACAAAGGGTGTCGATCTTTCTAGAGATTCAGCGGTTCTTGCAAAAGAAATTTTTGAAAACGATTTAACTACTAAATTTATTCAAAATCCAGATGGATCCGTTTCTAAGGCGGCATCTACGCTTGATATGTTAGTTGATATTGGAGAGAAGTTTAGTAAATTGAAACAGTTTGAACCAAAAAAAACTGAGGCTAAACCAGATAATAAGGATGGTGGTAAGAAATGAATGAATACTTAGTTCCAGCAAATACTAAAAAGTCTATGCTAATACTAGGATTATTTAGAGCTAAAGATATTTGGGTAATTATCATCGGATTTGGATTATTTTTGTTCATTGCCTTTACTCTTAGTTTAAATACATTTGGGGAAGTAATAACTGCAATAATCCCATTACTAGTAACAGCGACTTTAGTATCGCCGATGCCTAATTATCATAATGTAATGCAATTTTTAGTTAATATGTATACCTTTTTGACAGGTAGAAGAAGGTATTTATGGAAAGGATGGACTTATAAATCAGATGAAAACGATAAATAAAAAGGGAAAAGCCGATCAACAATACTCTGAAACATGGGTTCCGATTAAAGAAATCGCTAATGGAATGATAAAGTTAGATAATGATTTCTTTGTTACCGGGGTAAAAATTGAACCAAAAAATATCTTCATAATGGATATTGATTCAGAAAATAATGTTATAATGAATTTTCGAAATTTATATAATACAATTGATTTTGAATTTTGGTTAATTATTGCTGATCGACCAGTTGACATTGGAGTTTATATATCTCAATTACAAGTTGAGATGGGTAAACAACAAAATCCAGCTATTAGAAAATTGATCATTCAAGATATTCAAAAAGCTGAAGCTTTTATGGGACCACAATACAATGTAGTTGATACAGAATATTATTTTCTATTTAGAGAGAAAAAACCAGAAATTATACAAAAAAGATTATCTTCTTTGATGACTGGTCTTGCTAATTGTGGAATGAATTCCGTGCAAACTTCTAATGAAGATTTAAGAATGATTATTGATAATTTCTATAATGGAAATTCAGGGGTAGAATTTGGAGTAGTGATGCCACAATGAGAATAAAAAGTGAATTAGCCCCAAAGGGTATAATGTTTAAAACAACTGATTTTATTATTAGTGATAAACATGCTACTATTTTAACTGTAATTGGGTTTCCAAGAACTGTCTATCATGGTTTCTTATCTGGAATTGCCAATTTATCTGGAGTTAAAATAGTTGTTAAGCATGTTCCAATTGCTTTTAGTGTTTTATCAAAAATGATAAATAAGGAAGTTGCTGATTTAAAAGATCGTTATCAAAAAGAAAAAGATCAAACTCAGCAAGAATCATACCGTCAAGACTATGAATCTTTAGAATCTTTCGTACAAATGCTCGCAGCTACTCAAGCAAGAATATTTGATTATCAAATGCATGTAATGATTACAGCGGGCTCAAAAGAAGAATTAGATAATAAAAAAATTCAAGTTAAAACTTATTTAGATTCTATTGGTATTAAAGCAATTGCTTTAATGTTTGAACAAGAAAAAGCCTTGAAGTCTATTGTTCCATTATTTCCAAAACAAGATATAGAAGATAGAATCGGGACACCAATGCCTTCTGTTACTATGGCAGCGATGTATCCATTTATTTTTGATAGTATTAAAGATCCAGGATTATCAACTTTACTTGGTGTGGATTTTTCTGGGGGAGTTGTATTATTTAATCAATTTTTATATCAAATTAAAAAAGAACATAACAGAAATAATGCCAACCTTATTATATTAGGTACGAGTGGTTCTGGTAAATCAACCGCGGCTAAACTACTTCTAAGAGCGCATATTCGTAATGATTATAAACTAGTAGTTGTCGACCCTGAAGGCGAGTTAGAAGAAATGACTAAAGCATTGGGTGGAGATTTCATCGACCTTGGTAAAGGTGGAGAATTCGGAATGATCAACCCACTAGAAATAGTAGTAGATGCCGATGATGAAGAATTAGCTCAAGGATTAGGATATACAGTCTTAACCAGAACTCTTCAATCAGTTAAAGCATTTTTAAAGTACTATAATCCATCGATTGAAGAAGATGTTTTAACAATGTTTAGTGAAGTTCTTCAAGATACATATAAGAGATTTCAAATAGATTTTAATACTGATTTCTCTAAATTTACATCGAAGGATTTCCCAACATTTGATGATGTATATGCAACTATAAAGGGAAGAATTTTATCGATGCCAGAACATTCTCAAGAACGAGATATAATGGAAAGATTAGAACTTAAAATTAGACCGTTAATTAAAGAATTAAGATATTACTTTACAGGACATACAACACTTGATGCCCAAACAGACTTTATCGTCTTTAACATCCGTGAAGTAATGAATACTGATGAAAATATTCGTAATGCCTTATTCTTCAACATCTTAAAATATGCTTGGAGTTTATGTTTAGATAAATCGAGAAATACAATTTTATCTGTAGATGAGGCCCATGTCTTGTTAAGCAGTAGAAATGAATTAGGAGCTGAATTCTTAGCGCAAATTCAAAGAAGAAGTCGTAAGTATAATACAGGAACAATAATTATTACTCAACAACCTACAGACTTTGCTGCCCCTAACTTAATAATGCATGGTAAAGCGATATTTGATAATGCTTCTTATTATTTAGTAATGGGTCTTAAGAAACAAGCAGCAGAAGACTTAGCCTTATTAATCGATCTTAACGACAATGAAAAAGATAGCGTTAAGAAATTTAATCAAGGAGAAGCGTTGTTTGTTTGTGGTAGTAGACGAATGCAAATTGATGTCGTCTTAACTCAAGATGAACTGGATTCATTAGGCTCAGGTGGCGGATTATAATAGTCTTAGTAATATAATTAAAAATGCCTTTTTGGTGTTTTTGATTGATTGTTAATACATTGAGGAATGATTTATAATGAAAAAAGAAAGAAATATTTTAAAATTAGTTGGAGAATTAATCACTTTAATTATCGCAAACCCTATATTTACCGCAATAATTAACGGTGTTTTTTTTAAAGAAGCGACAAAATATATGGAACTAATATTTTTTGGTGTATCGTCTATTTTTGGTGTAATTCTTTTCTATATAAATAGAGAAGAATTAAAAAAAAGTTTCAAAAAAATTAATAAAAAAAGTTTATTAAATGTATTGTTTATTTATGTTATATTAATGATTATATCAGTAGTCTATTCTTT
>JAAZHN010000036.1 GCA_012510695.1 Mollicutes bacterium | reverse complement strand
GTCACTAAAAATAGAATTGGAAAATGGCCAAACAATAGAATATGAAGAAGAAATCTATGATTATGAATAAAAGGCGTTAACGGCTAACTTAATACTATTTATGTATCTAGTTATAGTCAAATAATTTCGATTGCTTTTAACGAACCTACAGATATCTATTATTATTTTTCAGTCGCAACAAAAAGGGCAGTCTACTCTATAGCGGATGATGGCTCTAATAAAATAAATAAATTATTTTCTTTAAACGAAGGTGATAACCGAGAAATAGAGAGTATTTATCCAGTTTATGAATCTTCAGTTGACTGTGATTTTTTATATAATATTGCAATTAATTATAAAAATAATCCCAATAAATACCTTATATATACTGAATATGGGCTTCCAAAAAACAAACCTTTAAAAAATTACTATAAAACAGAATCAGTTATTGATAGAACAGATAAATGTAATGATGATTTTTCTAGTATCAAATATTCATCTTTAGGAGTAAACATTGATAAAGAGTTGTTAATTCATAGAGAAGAGAACAATCTATTTAAAACTCCTAAAACTAATAAAAGTCTTATAATTAATGAAGTATTTGATTTTCAAAAAGCATGGTTATTAGTTACTAATGATAACCAACTGTATTTATTTGCTGGAGAAAACTATTATTATTTTGGAACTGTAAAAAATATTGAACATAAATTAGGACTTAATGAAAACAATCTATTAGAATTATCTATTGAATTAACCGATGGTCAAAAATACAATTATAAAGGTTAATGTGTAAATTAATTGTATAATTTGCTTGCTTTTGACACTCATTTACAATGAAAATGTTAAAATTAAATTGTAGGAGAGTGGTATTATGTTATTTCCATCAATAGACAAAATCTTAAATTTAGTTGATTCTAAATATCAATTAGTTCATTTAGTTTCAATGCGTAGTAAACAAATGATTGCTAATGATCATTATCAATTAAGAGAAAAAGAATACAAAAGTAAGAAAGAACTTGGTAAAGCATTAGAAGAAGTTGAAAAAGGTTTAGTTAAAGCAGGAAATCAATAAATCACTTTATATAGTGATTTTTTTATGTTATATTTTTAGTAGAGGAGGAATTAAAATGGAATATTTAATTTGGGTAATTATATTTGTTGTATTTATAATTGCACCATCAATTAAACAAATTGATCAATATGAGAGGGGAATAAAATTTACTTTAGGAAAATTCACTAAAATAATGCAACCTGGTTGGAATTTGGTAATTCCAGTATTTCAATCATATAAAAAGGTAGATATTAGAACTAAAGTAGTAGATGTCCCAGATCAAGAAGCAATTACTAAAGATAACGTTTCAGTAAGAATTAATGCAGTTGTTTATTACAAATTATTTGATGCTTCAAGAGCAGTTTTAGAAGTTGAAAATTACTTTTATGCAGTTAGTCAACTAGCTCAAACAACAATGAGAAATATTGTTGGAACTGTAACTTTAGATGAATTGTTAAGTGAAAGAGAGAAAATCTCTGCCGATATTCAAGCAATTGTCGATAAGGCAACTGATGATTGGGGTGTAAAGGTCGAAGATGTTGAACTAAAAGATATTTCTCTACCGGAAGAAATGAAAAGAGTTATTGCCCGCGTTGCTGAAGCTGAAAGAGAAAAAATGGCTGTTATTAAAAAGTCAGAAGGTGAAGCACAAGCCGCTGAAAACTTATCAAAAGCTGCTCAAATTTTATCTGAAGCACCAGGAGCGCTTCATTTAAGAACTTTAGAGACTATTAATGATGTAAGTGCTGATCAATCAAACACAATCTTCTTTGCAATGCCTATCGAAGTATTAGAGGCTTTTAAAGGTCTAGGAAACATTGGTAAAGATAAAAAATAAAAAGAAAACATTAGGAGATTCCTAATGTTTTTTCATGTATGAATATTTTTTAGTTAAAGACTGATCTAATTCGACTGGATCGCCATGCAAAAGACAATTATGCTCTTTTGTTAAATAACACCTACAAATTGTTTCGTCCCAATAAGCCGAATCCGAAGCATCTGGAATTTCGCTTATGGGTCTAACGCCAGCTCCAAGACAATATCTTTCTTGGGCTTCATAAACGGAAATATTTAATTGACGCAAGAATAAATATTCATCAAGTGTATATAATGGTTTATTTCTTAAAAAAATTGTTAAATTTCCTTTTTCCATGTATACTCTAGCTCGCTTTCCATTTTTTTGTCTAAGATAACAACTATCCTAATTATATTATAACCATTAGAGTCAGTAGTAATGCTGTTCATAATGCCATTAGCTGTCAAAAGTTGAATTAATTGGGTTAAATGAAAGTATTCAATAGGAGTGTTATAATGATTTTTATTGTTCTGCTTAATTCCGATAACTTTATAGGTTAGAAGTGGTAAATCATCGCCAACAATCATTAAATTACTATTTAAGGCAAAGCTAAAATCAATAGTTGAAGTACTTTTATTAATGTTATTCTTTAAATCATACTTTAATAAAGAACAAATATATTCAAACAACATCTTTGTTTGATATTCAATATTATTAAAATTTTCTCTAATGTTTTTTAACCGTAAATGCTCACTATTAATTGCTTCTAGTCTTTCTTCATTTAATTCTTCTAAAAAACTTTTATCCATATTAGCCTCATTTCTGGCTATATATTAACTTAGTAGTATTAAAAAAGCAAATAAAAACTCAAGGATTCTTGAGTTTAAATTCAACTTGGTGGAGAATAAGGGACTTGAACCCTTGGCCTCCTGCTTGCAAGGCAGGCGCTCTAGCCAACTGAGCTAATTCCCCAAGTCATTAACAATTCTAGCACAATAAAATTTCATTTTCAAGTAGTTATTAATAGAATTGTCAATAATTTGATTATTTTAAAGTTTTTGAGTAGCCTTTTTCTTCTAATTTGTTTAGAGTTATTTCTAATATTTCTTCATGAATATCATTTTCTTCACCATCACCATTAATGATAATAAAATTATTCTCTAATTCAGCAATTTTTCTATAAGCATCATTTAATTTATGAAAGTTTTCTAATTTCATCGAATCTTGTTCAATTCGATCAATCTCTGAATTATTTGTTCTTTTTAAAAATTCTTCTTCACTTATTTCAATTAAAAAAGTTAAATCAGGATTTAAACCCCTAAGTGCTTTTTCATTTATTTCTTTAACAAACTCAATTCCTAAACCTCTCATTACACCTTGATAAGCTAAACTAGAATGAACAAAGCGATCACAGACAATTATTTTATTTTCCTTCATCAATTCATTTAGATATTCAGTGTGAGATGATCTTGCTGAAGCAAATATATAAGCTTCAGTTAAAGCATCAAATTTTGTATTAGAGTGCAATAAAATATTTCTTTGTTCTTCAGCAAGGCTAGTCCCTCCAGGCTCCCTAGTTTTAACAATATCGTATTTTAACTTTAATAATTTATCTGCTAAATACTTCGCTTGGGTTGATTTTCCCGAACGATCTCCTCCTTCAAATGTAATAAAAAATCCTTTTTTAGTCATCTTGTTCTCCTTTTCTAACTATACTGTAACTTGGTTCTTTAAACCTGACATAGTTGCCATGGTATTCATCCATTGCTTCATTAATTACTATTTCTATTAAATCAACAAATTCATTATTATAATTTCTTTTTATATCCTTAAGAAGTGCATCTTTACCTACTTCAACAAAAGCAGGGTAGAATGAAAGGTTAATAATAGCACTTTTTATTAAAAATTTATTCATAGTTATCTCATGAAGGTTACCCTTTTTTAAACTATTATATAAACTAGCAATCAAATATTCTATCAACCAAGCTAAATAGTGGAGTTTATATTGATACAAGTAATTAATATTTTTTGTATTCTCACTAATATTTAAATATAATCCAAAATGATCTATTAAAATATTATCTTGTGTTTGATAATTATTATTT
>JAAZHN010000035.1 GCA_012510695.1 Mollicutes bacterium | reverse complement strand
TTTTTCATTATTTCTCCTTTAATTTGATTTCATTTCAAATAAGATATCTCTTAATTCAATTGCCTTTTCAAAATCAAATACTTTTGCGGCTTCTTTCATTTCTTTTTCAATATTTTCCATTAACATCTCTTTTTCTTTTTTAGTTAGTTTTGTTTCTTCTTTGATCTCAACTTCATTAGATATTAAATCTCTTATTTCTTTAATTATTGTTTTTGGAACTATGTTATGTTTTTTATTATACTCTTCTTGAATTTTTCTTCTTCTTTCTGTTTCTTTAATCGATTTATTCATAGCTTCACTCATTGTATCAGCATATAAAATTACTTCACCATTAGAGTTTCTTGCACATCTACCAATTGTTTGAATTAAACTTCTTTCACTTCTTAAGAAACCTTGTTTGTCAGCATCTAAGATACAGATGAGACTCACCTCAGGTATATCTAAACCTTCTCTTAAAAGGTTAATGCCAACTAAGACATCATATTTGCCTAGCCTTAAATCTCTAATTATTTTAATTCTTTCTAAAGTTTTTATTTCATTATGCAGGTAAGAAACTTTTATATTTAGTTCTTTTAAATAGTTAGTTAGCTCTTCTGCCATTCTGATTGTTAAGGTTGTAATTAAAACTCTTTCATTATTTTTTACTCGTTCATTTATTTGACTAATAATATCATCTATTTGTCCTTTAGTTCCTTTAACTTTAATAATTGGATCAAGCAACCCTGTTGGTCTAATTATTTGTTCGATTGTTTTATTATTTACTAGTTCTAATTCATAATCCCCGGGTGTTGCTGAAACATAAATTACTTGATTTATCTTATCCACAAATTCATTAAATTGGAGTGGTCGATTATCAAGGGCACTGGGCAGACGAAATCCATAATCAACAAGGGTTTGCTTTCTAGCTCGATCCCCATTGTACATCCCCCTTACTTGAGGTATAGTTGCATGTGATTCATCAATTACTAATAAATAATCTTTTGGAAAGAAATCCATTAAAGTATTAGGAGTTTCGCCTTCATCTCTTAATGCTAAGTGCCTCGAATAATTTTCAATCCCATGACAAAATCCTGTTTCCCTTAGCATTTCCATATCATAATTAGTTCTTTCTCTTAGCCTTTGTTCTTCTAATAATTTATCATTATCTTTAAAATATTTTAACCTTTCTTCAAGTTCTGCATTTATTCTTTTAATGGCTTCTTCGATGTTTTCTTCGGTTGTTACAAAGTGACTAGCTGGATAAATACTAACAGATTTTTTATTATTTAAAACTGCTCCTGTTAAAACATCAAATTCAGATATTTTTTCAACTTCATCACCAAATAATTCAATTCTTATTCCGTTTGCCCTTTCATAAGCAGGAATAATATCGATAGTATCTCCTTTTGATCTAAATGTCCCCCTGTGAAAATCAAGTTCATTTCTTTCATAAGTCATATCAATTAATCTACTTAAAATATTTTCACGAGAAATATTGTCACCTACGTTTAAAATTAACATATGTTTAGAATAAGATTCAACATCCCCAATATTATAAATACAAGAAACAGAGGCAACAACAATTGTATCTTTTCTTGTTAATAGAGAACTTGTCGCGGCATGCCTTAATTCATCTATTTCATCATTAATCGATGAATCTTTTTCAATATAGGTATCCGTGCTAGGAACATAGGCTTCTGGTTGATAATAATCATAATAAGATACAAAGTATTCTACTCTATTATTAGGAAATAATTCTTTTAATTCTCAATATAATTGTCCTGCTAAAGTCTTATTATGAGCTAGGACAAGTGTTGGTTTTTGAACTTCATTTATGACATTTGCAATAGTAAAAGTTTTTCCAGTTCCAGTCGCACCTAAAAGAACTTGGTTTTTTTCTTGATTATTTAAACCAACAACAAGTTTTTTTATTGCCTTAGGTTGATCACCTGATGGCTTGAAATCAGAGATTAATTCAAACATTTTACCACTTTTTCTTCCTAAGTACATTTTAACATTATTAATAGTTTCTAACAATAAATTAATATTTTTACTTGCAAAGAAAAAGCAGTTTTAACTGCTTATATTTACTATTATGCAAATGGATTGTTAATTGGTTCAGAAGTAATTTCTTCTACTGGTTGATTGGAAATAATTATATTTCTTTTAACTGAAAACACTTCTTCTGTTTTTTCTTGGACTTTTTTAACAATACTTTTTATCTTTTCCATGTAATACTCTTCTGTTTCTGACTGTGTTTTTGCAAAAGCATTTTTAATTTCTCTTTTTAATTCAAAATGTTCTTTATCAACTAAGTTATGTTTTAAAAACATATCTTCTATTTCAATAAACAAATTATCAAATTTAACTTTTTTACTTTTTACTTCTTCACTCTCGTTATATATTTTTGCCATTGATGAGTCGAGCATTCTTTGTTCATCTTCTGGTTTCTGTTCATTTAGATTTGTTTCTGTGTTTGTATCTATAAACTCTTGAGTAATTTTTGTAATTGAATCGACTCTACTTAGTAAAAGATTTTTCCCTTCTTTATTAATTAACGGAAAAATTTCATAATCAATAAATTCTTCTAACTTTCTGACATCAAAATTTGGGTTGTAGTGTAATATGATATCCACCAATCTATCCATAAGTTTGTTTTTCATACTTTTGTTGAAAAATGGCATTTCATTCATATTTTCAGTAATAACTCCATCGATTTCTGTTTTAAATGAATGAATTACACTTTCTAATTCTTGATTCATAATGTTCCTCCTTGGATTATTAATTTATTAACAATCTATTTTATAGTTTATTTGCTAATCTCTAAATCTAAGTACTATTCTAAGTATTTGCAATATTGAAGCTGCTAAAGATGCGACATATGTCAGTGCAGCTGATTTTAAGACTCCTTCGACACCAATCATTTCAGAGTTCGAAATTAAATTTAGTTTATTTAATTCTTCTTTCGCTCTTTGTGATGCATTAAATTCAACAGGTAGCGTAACTAGTTGGAATGATAAACTAAATATCATTAAACCAATAGCTAACCAGATAAGATTAATTGCTTCCATTACTATTGCGGCAATTAACATAATGTATGCTGCATAAGAAACGATTTTTGCAAACGGAAAAATAAATGATCTAACTTTTAGAAAAGTATAACTTTCTTTATCTTGTATTGCATGACCTACTTCATGAGCCGCAATTGAGCTTGAAGCAATCGTTTCTCCATGGAAAACCTCAGTAGATAGTCTTACAACTTTTCTTTTTGGATCATAGTGATCTGATAATTGACCATGCACTTCAACAACATGAACATTCTCAAGTCCATTAGCATCCAATATTGATCTTGCCACTTCAAAACCACTAAAATTATTTGAGTTGTTAACTTTTTTATATTTATTATATGTATACATAATATACATTTGAGCTCCAATTGGAATTATAATCATTAATAAGAAAATTATTAAATCATCCATTATTATCACCTTTTCTTCCTCTATTCATATTATCATAAAATGCCATCTTGATAAAGTGAAAATTATTTCACAATTAGTCATTTAGCCTTTCTAATACTGCATTTATGAACTCTAAATTTGTCGGTTTAGACCTTAGTACTTCAATACTATTACCAAATATTTCTTCAATATCTTTGTAATTGGCCCGGTTCCAACCAACTTCAATTGCATATCTAATTGATCTTTCGATAATTCTTTTATCTATTTTATATTTTTGTTCAACAAAAGTATAAAACTTTTTATTGTTATTATAGTTTTCTAATAAAATCATCTTCAAGTATTTGTATCCATCTAGATGGGATGGAATTCCTAAATTATGTAGTAATTTTACAACATAATTCTTTTTGATAATAATCTGCCTTTCATAAACAAAACATAAAATTAACAAATACAACACATTAATTATATAGTATTTTGATAAAAGAAAAACAGTAAGTTGCTTACTGTTTACATATTTCCTGAATTTTTAGTAGGTCTTCTACATTTTTAGAAGCCCCACCAATTAAGAAACCGGCATTATTATTTAGTTTAACTAACTGTTCAATATTATTTAAGTTTACACTTCCTCCATAGAGAATTTTAATATTTTGATTATATTTTTCTTTAACTAGCTCCGTAATATATTTATTAACTTCATCAATTTCTTGATTTGTCGGAGTAGCCCCTGGATTTATTCCATCACTTATTGCCCAAACTGGTTCATAACCAATTATTATTTTGTTTATGTCATTGTTATCTATAATATTAAATAAACTTAATATTTGATTTTCTATTGTTTGAAATGTTTGGTTGTTTTGTTTTTGTTCATATGTTTCACCAATACAGTAAACTACCTGCATACCTTGTTTTAATGATTTTAACACTTTATTATTTAAAGATTCCTGTGCTTCTTTATAAACATGTCTTCTTTCTGAGTGACCAATTAAAACATATTTAACTTTTAATGATTTTAATTGAGAAGCGCTTACATCACCTGTATATGGTCCATCATTATACTCACTTACATTTTGAGCACATAATTCATAACCATTTTGTTTATATATAGGTAAATAAGGGAAAGAAGGGCAAATTATTATTCCACTGTTAGTTAGTTTGCTTTCATAAATACTTGCTTCTTCTAGAGTTTGATTCATTTTTAAATTTCCAACAATTATCATAATAACCTACTTAATAATTCCTGGTAAGTCACCATCGATAATAAATTCTAAGGATGCTCCTCCACCTGTAGATAAAAAGTCAAATTTATCATCTAAATTAAAGTGATTAACCGCGCTTACTGAGTCTCCACCAGCAGCGATTGTTGTTGCCTCTGCAGTAGCAATCGATTCTAGAACTTCTTTTGTTCCATTAGCAAATAATTCATTTTCATATAAACCTACCGTGCCATTAACAAAAATTGTTTTGGAAATATTTACAATATCTTTAATTCTATCGATTGTTTTATTACCAATATCATAAATTAATTCATCGGATTCAATATTGTTTAGTTCTTTTGACATTATATAATCTGAGTCTTCTTTACCAACAACTACATCTAAAGGTAATATAATTTTATTTGGATACTGTTCTAATAAAGTTTTTACTTCTTCAACTAATTCTTTGTTTGCTAGAGATTTACCAATATCATAACCTTTAGCTAATAAAAATGTATTAGCGATTCCTCCACCTGTTATTAAATAATCACATTTAGGAATTAAAGATTTTATTAGATCAATCTTGTCATCAACCTTAGCACCACCCATAACAACTGTAAAAGGTCTTTCTGGGTTGATTATTAACTTACTTAGGCTTTCCACTTCCTCTTCAACTATGAAGCCATTAACAGCGGGTAAATGCTTAGCAATACCACAGACAGAAGCATGTGCTCTATGTGATGAACCAAATGCATCATTAATAAATACTTCTCCTAAAGAAGCCCAATATTTAGAAAGTTCTTCATCATTATTACTTTCTAATTTATTTGGTACATCTTCAAATCTAGTATTCTCAATCATTAACAGCTGACCTGGTTGCAAATTTCTACATTTTTCAGTTAGTTCTTCGCTTCTAGTATTACTTACAAAGGTAATCTCTTTATTTAAAAGTTTACTTAAATATTCAGATATCGGTTTTAATGAATTTTTACTTTTGCTTTCTTCATCTTTTATTTTACCAAAATGTGACAGCATAATGACGCTGCAATTTTTGTCTAATAAATAATTTAATGTTTTTAAAGTTTTGACTATTTTTGTATCATCAAGAATCTTTCCTTCTTTTATTGTAACATTAAAGTCACATCTTACTATTACTTTCTTATTATTTAAATCTAAACTATGAATATTTTTTTCCATATCTATTCTCCTTCTATTAAAATTATATCTCAATAAAGGGATTCATTCAATAATCTGTTTTTTGCTTAACACCCTTTTTTTAATTCCCAGCCTTGAAGCCATATTCATAATTGACTTAGGACTCCTTTTAAGAAACTTTGATATTTCTTCTATAGGTATGCTCTTGTAGTTCTCTTTTAGAAACTCTATTTCGTCATCTTGCCAATAAAAACTTGATTTTCCTGCAAGGCCTAATTCTCTTAACCTTTTAGCAACCGAACCTTTCTTTTTATCCAAATTGATCGCTACTTCTTCAATTGAATATCCGGCTAATATCATAGTCTTTGCCCTTTTAAGTTGCATGGTTGTCCATGGTTTATATTCTTGTTTGGATTTTGTACTATCTTCTTTTCTTTTTTCAATTAACCATTCTTGTTCAATACCAAGAATATTTATTTCTAAATTTCTACTATCCCATTCACTAGGATTGTTTTTTAAAAATATTAGTAAGTCCTCATGAGTAACATAATAATACCAAGTTTTGTTTGTTACATTCCTTTTTTGTAAATTTAATCCTAATGACTGCCATTTATTAACTATTTTATCCCTATTTACTTTTAATAATTTTTCTAAGTTTCTTAATGACAACACATCTAATGCATAGTCGTGCATTGGACCTAATTTCATTTTGTATGCTTTACTTTTTATAGCGCCCGTTGTTCTATTCATTTTTGCTGCAATTATTTCAATGCTGGCCGACCCCCAAAACTCTCTAAGTTTGTCTTCATCTTGTTTAGTCCATTTAACAAAATCTCCTTTTAATTGAATGTTCATTCTTTTAGATTTAGAAATTATTGCCTTTTGAGTCCGACCAATAACTTTAGCAATTTTTGAAATTTTGTATTTAGGCGCTAAATTTTTTAATAATTCTATTTCTTCTTTAGTCCAAAATTTACTTTTACGATTTTTTTCTTTAATTATTTTATTATCCATTCACATCACCGAACCTGCTATATCTTATCACAAATGGAAAATATTACCAAAAGAAAAGGTGTATAACACCTATTTCATTAATTTATCAAATGTTCTAATCATTTGAACTGTATAACCCATTTCATTGTCATACCAAGCAACAACTTTTACTAATTGCTTACCATCATGTTCAATAACATTAGTTGATTGGCCATCAACTAAAGCACCGACACGACTACCAATGATATCGCTTGAAACAATAGGATCCATTGTAAATTTTAATGCCTCTGATTGATTATTTCTAAATAATTCATTTAATTCTTCAATAGAAGTATTTCTTTTTAATTCCATTGTGACATCAATTACTGAACCATCACTTACCGGTACTCTAAATGCAGTTCCATCAAACTTTCCTTTTAGTGATGGAATTACTAACCCTATTGCGCTTGCCGCACCAGTTGAAGCTGGAACGATATTTACTGCACACGCTCTTCCTCTTCTTGAATTAATTCCTTTGTTATGTGGCACATCTAGTGTTGCTTGATCATTTGTGTAAGCATGAATTGTTGTCATGAATCCTTTAACAATTCCAATGTTATCTTCAATTACTTTCAGTACTGGTGCTAAACAGTTTGTTGTACAACTTGCGGCTGAAACTACTTGTTCTGAGCCATCTAAAATATCTTCATTAACTCCAAATACTACAGTTTCAAGATCTCCTTTTGCTGGTGCAGATATAAGTACTTTTTTTGCGCCTGCATTGATATGCGCCATTGATTTTTCTAATGATGTATAAAACCCTGTACATTCTAAGACAACATCAACTTCTAACTTCTTCCATGGTAAGTTTGCAGCGTCTTTTTCTGCAAAAATTCTGATTTTCTTACCATCATAAATTAAATTTTCAGCATCATGAGAAATCAATTCTGGATTAAATGTACGATGATTTGAATCATATTTTAGTAAATATGCCAATGTTTCTGAATCTGTTAAATCATTAATTGCAACAACTTCATAATCATTTCTATTTATCAGTTCTCTAAATGCTAACCTCCCTATTCTTCCAAAACCATTAATTGCTATTTTTTTCATATCTATTCTCCTTTTCTATTAATGGAATATACTATCCCCAATAAATTCTCTTAGAACTGTATCTCTTGATACATATTCAGGAGATATTGGGAAAAAGCCTCTTAAAAATCCAAGTAATCTTCTAGCTTCTTGATAGTAGCTAGAACTTACTGGTACTGAACTAAGTAATGGTTCAGCAAACACTCTTAATACACCTATTTCATAAACTAAAGATGTATTTAATATATCATCGGCCTGATCTTGATAAGGATAAACATATTTTTCTTCACCTTCACGAACATCTTGCCACATCGCAATTGTTTTTTCTACTGGGTAACCACGATAAACATTGTCTCTAACCATTCTTCTAATAAGTCTTAAGTCAACTGAAGATATATAATTATGTCTATCTATATTTAAACCCGGAAATGGACTAATATATATTTTATATTGATTTTCTTTAGGTATCATATCGGTAATTCTATTATTCATACAATGTAATCCTTCAAAAATAATTACATCATCTTCTGTTAATTTAACCGGTTCGTTTTTATATTCTTTCATTCCTGTAAAGAAATTAAATGTTGGTAGTTGAACACTTTCAAAATTTATTAATTTTCCTAATGTTTTATCCATTAATTCCAAATCTAGAGCATCAATTGATTCAAAGTCTAATCTACCATCAGGAAGTCTAGGACTTTCATTTCTTTCTTTATAAAAATCATCTGCAGATATTACAAATGGATTTAAACCAAATGCTTTTAATTGGACCGCCATTTTTTTTGCGCTTGTTGTTTTTCCTGAACTAGATGGCCCTGCTACAAATACTGTTTTAACCTTGTTTTTTAGATTTTTTTCAGCAATTCTTCCAGCTATTTTGAAAAATTGATTTTCTGAAATTATATGATTCATTAGAATAAAATCTTTTGTCTTACAATCAGCAACTATTTTATTTAAGTTGGAAACATAAGGAACCTTTATTTTTTCTAACCAATCACGATATGTTTCAAATGCCTCAAGTGTTTTTTCATAATGTTTATAATCTGGAATCATTTCATTACTTCTTGGAGTTGGATATCTTAGTATTAAATGTGATGAATCTAAAATAGATAGTTCAAACATCTTTAATACTCCTGTTGAAGTTGGCATGTTTGTGTAAAAATAATTATAGTATTTCATTAATTTATAAAGAGTTACTACTTCATTTGTTGCATTTTCAATATTAACTGATTTTTCTGTTTCTCCTACAGAATTATAATAATTAATTGCATCAGAATTTCTAATTATTTGTTTCGTAAATGGTAAATCTTTATCGATTATTTCTTGCATCTTATTCTTTAATTTATTAATAAATGTTTCAGATACTTTTTCTTTTGTAACAATTTTTGTATATATTCCTTTATCAATAGAATTATAAAACATTACATCGGCACTTTTACCATATAATTCTTTTAAAGCAACATATAGGACAAATTTCAAGCCAGACTTATACATAGCATGTCCTTCAAGATCGTTGTAATCAATAAATTTAATTTCTGAATCTTGATATATTTTTTCATCTAACCTGAAGCAAACATTATTAACTTTTGCAGCAATTATTGGGTTGTTCATGTTGCTTTGATATATTTTACTAAGTTCAAAAAAACTTACACCTTGTTGATGAATTTCTTCTTGACCATTTTCAAATTTTATTCTCACTTGATTATTCATATCTTCCCTCATATTCTATAATAAGTTTAACAAAAATAATCACTTTTGTCATTGAGAATGTATTTGCTTAACAGAAATTTGCCATAAAAAAATGCCTAAGCGGCATTTGAATATGTTTTTGCTTGACCAAGGTTATCATCGTGTGAAGAAATCTGACTTCCTCTAACGACTTTTTCTCTTGCTTCTTCAAGTCTAACTAATTTTTCTGCATTTTCTTTTTGTTTTTCACTTAACATTTTTTGTTCTTCTGTTGCTTGACCATGAACTGTTTTAGCTTGATTAACTTTATCTTGCATTGCACGAATATCTGCTTCCATTTTTGCTACTGCCATTTTTTTGATATCTAAAGCTATAACTCTTATTTTTTGTGATTGTGCTTCTATTGATGCTGAAATTGCTTGGTTTGCTGCTTGTACTTCCATAGTTTGTGCATTTAAGGCTGCTGCTTCTTCAGCTAATTTTCTTTTTTCTTCATCTAATATTTTTAATGTGTTATCAAGTTCTGCTTCTTCAACGTCTACTTCAGAGTTAATAACTTCTTCTTCAGTTTGAACTTCCATACTTGGAGTTTCTTCTACAACTGCAGCTTCCATTGTAATATTATCAGGTTCAACTGTTTGAGCATCAAGCAAAATTGATGGCTCTTCAGGAGCTTGAAGTTCGATTTCAACTTGAGGTTCTTCAACTACTGGAATCTCTAGACTTACAGGTTGTTCTTGAGTTACTTCCGTTTCTACTGATGACAAGAAAGAATAATCAGGAGTATATTCTTGAACTTCTATTTCTTGCATCACTGGTTCAGGAGTAATATCAATAGCGCCTAACGTTAATGGCTCTGTAGTTTGTTCTATAGTAGGCTCTGGCTCAAGTTCAAGTTGTGAAACCGCGAATGGTTCTGCTACGACCTGTGGTTCAGGTGCCGGAGCTTGCTCTAACTGACTTTGAAATGGTTGCTCTGGTTCATTAATGCTTCCAATCACACCAGAAATTGGTTCCCCTTCTACTTGTTGATTACTTGTTACTGGAGGGACTGTTGATTCAAAAATGTCAAAACCTGCATTTGGACTTTCAAATGGGCTAATCATTTCATTACCCTGACTATTATCGTTTATCATTTATATCACCAATTATATTATATAGTTTATAAAAACCAATGTCAAACTAATTAAGGTCTTTTTTATTTTTATTTATCTTTTTTTTATGCTAAGATATTAATAATAAGGGTGATTAGTATGGATATGCTTTTTTATATACTTGGAATTATAATTGTTTTAGGCGGATTATTAGGTATTTATTATGTCATTTTATATAATAAACTACAAAATAATATTATTCGAATTAATGAATCAGAGAATGTTATTGATGAAACATTAAGAGAAAGATATGACCTAATTATTGCAGCCGAAAAAATTATTGTTACAGAAACTGATGTTAATGATATAGCTTTTGAAGAAATAAAAGAACTTAAAAATAAAAAAATAACTAACTTTGAGTTTGATCGTAAATCTACAGAGTGTATTAATATTATTAGACAAATAAAAAAAGATTATTCTTCATTACAAAATAATCAAAGTTTTAAAGATATTATTCAAAGTATTAAAAATAGTGAAGAAAAAATTGAATCAGCAAAGTCTTTTTACAATAAATACACTAGCAAATTAAATATCTTAGTTAGAAAATTTCCATCAAATATTATTTCAAGAATTCATACCATTAAAGAAAAAACTTATTTTGATAACAAAGATATGAGTGATGATATTATAAATGATTTTAAAATCTAATCTCCCAATTAATTTCTTGGAGATTATTTTTTTTAAGAAAATTATTGGTTTTTGAAAATGGACGACTTCCAAAAAAACCATTATTAGCTGAAAATGGAGATGGGTGAGTAGACTCTATGATTAAATGTTTTTTATTATTGATAAATATTTTTTTGGATCTGGCATAATTTCCCCATAAAATAAAAACAATCGGTTCTTCTTTTTCATTAAGAACTTTTATTACATAATCTGTAAATAACTCCCAACCTTTATTACGGTGCGATGCGGCTTTATCTTTTTCTACTGTTAGTACTGAGTTTAGTAATAATACTCCCTCTTTTGCCCATGATGATAAATCACCATGATTAGGAATGGGAATATTTAAATCATTGCTTAATTCTAAATAGATGTTTCTTAATGAGGGTGGGATTTTGATATCTTTATTAACTGAAAAAGATAATCCATTTGCTTCTTTTTCACCATGATAAGGATCTTGTCCTAATATTACTACCTTTGTGTTTTTAAAAGATGTACTTTTAAGTGCTTCAAAAATTAAATCCTTAGGAGGGTATATCTCTTTTTCTTTATAAATGTTTTTAATCATTTGAAAAAATGATTGAAAACCATTACTTTCCCAAATAACTTTTAATTTTTCGTCCCAATCATTGCCAATCATTTTTATTCTCTTTCATCCAAGGAATAACATAATTGGTGATTGTTGAAGATAGATTTGTTTCCTTATCATCAACATCAATCCACTTATAATCAAGAATTTCTAAATCAGGATTCATTTCTACATCAATTTCTTTTTTTGAAAGTAAAACATTTATTTCAATAATCAATTCAGGATCTGATGCAGCTGGTTCAACAAATTGGAATAAAGGTTTTAAATCAAGTTGCTTAATATTAAAATCTTGACTTACTTCTTCTTTTACTTCTCTAACTGCACCTTCTAGAAGTGTTTCACCTTCTTCTAATGTCCCTCCAACTAAAGTATATAAATTTTGTTTAGCTGAACGAACTGATTTAACAACTAATAATTTTCCATCTTTAATAAATACTACAAATACAACTTTTGTCATTATTATTCCTCCTATTTATGATATTTTTCATTATTAATAATTTTAAAACTACGATATATTTGCTCTAATAGTATCCCCCTAAATAATCCGTGAGGGTGAGTTATTCTTCCAAAAGAAATTATTTTATTTGATTTTGCTTTAACTTCATTACTAAGTCCATTAGAACCACCAATAATAAAGGTTATGTTTCCATAACTATTAGTGAACGTTTCTTCAATTATATTAGCAAATTCCTCTGATGAAACTTCTTCTCCCTGAATATCTAACACTATATTATATTCATCGTTTTTTATTTGTTTTAATATTTGGTTGGTTTCAATCTCTATATTTTCATTATCTTTTAACTCAATTAATTTTATTTGGTGATATTTATTAATTCTTTTTTCATAGTCAGAAATTAAATCAATTAAATAACTCTCTTTTATTTTTCCTAAACAAATTACTTTAATCATAATTGTATTACCTCGCTGATTTCGTTCTGTTTTGCCACTACTACATTCTTAAAATCAATATTACTATTGCTCATAGTTTCGAAAAACTTATTTAAGGCAATTTCTTCTTTATTATTTTCTTTACTTAAATGAGCTAAAATAACTTTTTTAGTATTTGGACCGATTAATTTTGCTAAGTAGGCTGATGCATACTCATTAGATAAGTGACCAACATCACTTAAGACTCTTGCTTGTAACCATTTAGGATATTTTCCTTTTATTAACATCTCTGGATCATGATTACTTTCAAAAATATAAACGTTTTTATTGCTTATTTTTCTAAAGTATCTTGAATTAATATATCCAGTATCCGTTATATATACAAGCGATTTATTATCATATGAAATAATAAATCCTCTTGAATCAGATACATCATGACTTGTTTTTATTAATTCTATTTTTATATCTTCAATTAATAAATCATTGTCATGAATTAATAAATTTTCATAATCATTTAAATATGGCAAATCATTAAGCATTGCATTACTTAAACAAATATACGGCTTATTCTTTTTTATTATTACTTCTAAAGCGTCAGTATGGTCAGAGTGTGTATGAGAAATGAATATGTAGTCAATATTAGAAATACTTTCATCTATACTCTTTAATTTTTTTTCAATGTTAGTCATAGTTGTTCCCGCATCGATTAATATTTTTTTATTGTTAACATGAATAAATGTCGAATTTCCTCCTGATCCACTAGCTAAAACACAAATTTTCATTAGTATCTAAATGCAGAAGACACTTTTAATGGATCAACAGCATAAGTTCTTGGTTCATATATAAATCTGCCACCACCCGGTATATAATACACTGAGAAATGTAAGTGATTACCAGTTGATTTTCCGGTGCTTCCCATCTCCCCAATTTTTTGACCTCTTTTTACAATTTGACCTACTTTCACATCAGTTTTAGATAAATGTAGATAACTAGTGAAATAACCATTTTGGTGGTCAATTCTAATGTGAATTCCTGGATTATACAGTTTTGGATCTCTTCCTGATGTAATGACAACGCCATCATTAGCTGCGAATATTGGCGAACCTTTATCTCCCATTATATCTATTGCATCATGAAATTCCCCTCGACGTGGCCCAAAGTAACTACTAATAAGTAGATAATTAACTGTTGGCCTTGCCCAATCTTCTGGATTACCAACTAATGGAGCTGAACTCCTATATCCACCACGAACAATAACTCTATTTATCGGTGGAGATAGTTCAACCATCGATATCTTTTTCGCATCAAAAATTTCACCGTTAACATATTCCACTTCGTATTTAACTTTCGCAATTCCATTTTCACCTTGTTGTTCGACATAACTTGTCCCATAATTTAATCTATTGTCATATTTAACTATTGTTTCATAATAAGCGAGTTGTTTTTCAACTAGTTCGGTTTTAGAAACAATATTGACAACCGGATCAATTAAACTAACATTAAGTGTTTGATCTCCCTTTGATGATAATAGAGCATCTTTACTCTTGATGCTTGGGTTTGCGATTAATAACTCGGTGATATTTAAATTATTTTTATCAGCAATACTTTCTAAAGTATCTCCGCTTTTCACTGTATATTTTTTACTCTCAACACTTGATCCATAAAGTAAGTATCTACTAATGTCTTCTACACTTGTTAGAATATCATTTTTGGTACTAATGTAGTCTTCTTTTATCGTAATTTTTTCTCTTAGAAATACATTGTTAATATATTCTCCAACATCAGT
>JAAZHN010000034.1 GCA_012510695.1 Mollicutes bacterium | reverse complement strand
TAACTCATAACTGTATTTACCAAACTTTTGTCCTTTTTTTGCCATAATAAAATAGTACCTCCTTTCGTTGATACTATTTTATCAAATCTACTTTTTTATTTTGATGTCCAAAATGGGGTTCACTCCAGTGTTTTCTTTTTTTATTTGCTATTTTTAGTTTGTAGGGCTTATGAAAAATGTAATTGAAGTAAAAAATTTAGAAAAGTATTATGGCCAATTTAAGGCTTTAAATAAAATATCATTTAATGTAAAAGAAGGAGAAATACTTGGTCTCTTAGGACCAAATGGTTCTGGTAAGTCGACGACAATCAATTGTTTATTATCACTTCTTAATTATCAAGGTGGATCTATAAAAATATTTGGTGAAAACATGACTGCAGATTCTTATGATATAAAAGCAAAAATAGGAATTGTTTTTCAAGATGTCGCAGTTTTTGATGAATTAACTGTCTATGAAAATATCGATTATTTTTGTGGACTATATATAAAAGATAAAGATATAAGAAAAACTTATGTAGAAGAAGCTATTGAATTAGTTTCTTTAAATGATTTTCGTAATTTCAGACCAAAAAAATTATCGGGAGGATTGTTAAGAAGATTGAATATTGCTTGTGGAGTTGCTCATAAGCCAAGTTTATTATTTTTAGATGAACCGACTGTCGCGGTTGATCCTCAAAGTAGAAATAACATTTTAGAAGGCATTAAAAAATTAAATCAAAGTGGAACAACGGTAATTTATACAACTCATTATATGGAAGAAGTAGAAATGATTTGTAATCGAATAATAATTATTGATAAGGGTGAAATAATTGCTTCTGGAACTAAAGAAGAACAATAAAAAACAAATAATTTTAAATTATCATAATGAGTTGATTTATAATTCAATATATGCTAAATTACTAATGAAAAGAGGTTACTATGGAAACATTATTATTAATTGTCTCAATATTGTTAATTGTAATTGTCTTACTACAAAGTAATAAATCTACTGATGGTGGACAAATTATTACTGGTGGTAATGATGAATTGTTTAAAAATCAAAAAGAACGTGGTTCTGAATTAGTTATTAGTCGAATAACTTTAGGATTAGGAATTGCTTTCTTTGTCTTATCATTGATTTTATATTTAGCATAATTATATTAAAGAAAAAAACAGTATCAATTGATACTGTTTTTTTTACTAATTAGTTTATAGTTTAATTAATTCATGATATGATTATATCAGGTGAAAATATGAAAAAAGTACTAATGATTATCCTAGATGGTTTTGGTATTAGAGAAGAAGAATTAGGTAATGCGGTTAAGATGGCTAATATGCCTAATTTTCAAAGATTGTTAAGCGAGTACCCTAATACCTTACTTGAGGCTTCAGAAGAAGCTGTAGGACTTCCTAAAGGTCAATTTGGTAATAGTGAAATAGGTCACTTAACTATTGGTTCAGGTAAAGTTACTAAATCAAAAATTAAAATAATCAATGATTCACTTGCTAGTGATGAATTAGAACAAAATAAAGTTTTTAATGATTTAGTTGCTCATGTTAAAGAGCGTGATAGTGCTCTTCATTTAATGGGGTTGGTTTCTGATGGAGGAGTTCATTCTCATTTAGATTATTTTAAACAAATAATTCATATATTAAAATTAAAAGAAGTTAAGAAAGTTTATTTCCATGTTATTACTGATGGCAGAGATACAAAGGTAGATTCAGGCATAAATTATGTTAATGAATTAAAGAGTGTTTTAGAAGAAAACAATGTCGGAGAAATTGTTTCTTTATCTGGAAGATATTATGCAATGGATAGAGATAAAAAATATGACCGAACTAAACTCTATTATGATGTTATAACTGGTCAAAAAGTTGTAAATGCTCCTGATGCTTGCAAATGCATTGATGCATGCTATGAGAAAGAAATATTTGATGAATTTATTCCCCCATTACTTATGAATAAAGAAGGGGTAATAAAAGATAACGATGGTTTATTTTGGCTAAATTTTAGACCAGATAGAGCAGTACAAATTTTAACTTCATTAACTAATCCAGAATTTAATGAGTTTCCAACTGTTAAATATCAAAATTTAAAGGTAATAACGATGTTTCCAACAGCAGAGAGTGTTAAAGCAAATTATATATTCGAAGATGTTTCAGAAGGTGGCCTATCACTTGGTAAATACTTTTCTGAACTTGAATTAACTCAAGCAAGAATAGCTGAGACGGAAAAGTATGCTCATGTTACCTATTATTTTGATGGAGGAGTAGATCAAAGATTAAAAAATGCTAAATATTATTTAATTCCTTCACCAAAAGTCGCGACATATGATCAAGAACCAGAAATGAAAGCAAGAGAAATTACTGAACAAGTAATTAAATGTATGGAAGATGATCGAGATTTTATTTTAGTTAATTTTGCCAATCCAGATATGGTAGGACATACAGGCATCATCAGTGCAACCATTAAAGCTTTGGAAGTATTAGATGAGTGCTTAGGTAAAATTGTTGAAGAAGTTGAAAATAACTTTTATACATTATTTTTATTATCTGATCATGGTAATGCAGATTTAATGTTAGATGATGTAGGAAACCCAGTTACAACCCACTCACTAAGTAAAGTTCCTTTTATTATTACTGATAAGGAATTAAAAATAAAAGAAGGAACCCTAGCGGATGTTGCTCCAACTATTTTAAGTTATATGGATATTGCAATCCCAGAAGAAATGAAAAATAGTAAGGTATTAATTACTAATAAAATGGAATAAAAGAAAGAAGGAAAAAAATGAAAAAAAACATATTATTAATTATCTTAATTATTATTATCACAGTCATCGCGGTTGATTACTACCGTGCTACTCAACAAAAAACACCAATTTTTGCAGTCAATTTTGAGACAAAAACTGATGGAGATTCAAAAGAATACTATGGTCTTGGTTATAAAGTAATTAAATATAATATTGTTGGTGGTAGAAAAGATGTAGTATTTGGATTTATTACAATGAAATATGATGCTGAGTCAAAGAATGATAAAAAGCCTCATTGTGAATTTAAAATGACATACAATGTTACAAAAATATTGCCAAGTAATGAAGAAAAAATATTATACCTTACCCTAACACAATTTCAAGTAGAAGGTGCTACAACAATTAAATATAACAAAGAAAAATTTGGTGATTTAGAAGAAGGATCTAATTATGAATTTACATTTAAAACCTTGAATCCTAATTTAAAAAAAAGTATTGAAGACGTATTTAATACAAGTGAAATGGTCAGTGTTGAAAAAACTGATAAATCCGGTTTAGATATAACAGAAGACAAAAGTTGTTTTAAAAAATAAAACTTAAAGATATCCTGAGGGATATCTTTTTTAGTTTAGTTACTAAACTATATTGACTGAAGTAATAATTATTTATATAATTATTATGAGGTGGAATATGGAATGTATAATAACTACTGAAGTATTTAAAATATTAAATAATATTTTAGAAGATAATAAAAAACCTAAAGAATATTTAGACATTGTTATAATGGGTTCAGAAATAAACCTTCTAAAAAACATTCATAACTATCCAGAATATAATTCAAAAGAGTTTGCAAAGAGTTTAAGTG
>JAAZHN010000033.1 GCA_012510695.1 Mollicutes bacterium | reverse complement strand
TAGCAATTAAAGTAGGTGGAGGCAATTCTTCCATTTCATTTATAGTCATTGTAAATGATAACTCTTTACCTTGATTGTAATCTTGGGGTTCATTTTTACTGATAAATGTAACCGTTAATGTATATGTATGAATTGTATTAGGCGCTATACTGCCTTGAGTTAATGATAATTCTTCATTTTTTGGTACAGGCGTTTGTTCTTTACCTGTATATGTATTTGTATCACTACTTGTACATGTTAAAGTATATACTACTTCATTATTAACAAATGTATTAACTAGTTTTGAGAAATATATTTCATAGTTATTTACTGGTAATGTTCCTGAGTTGGTTACAGAAATGTTGTACTTGCTGAGTCTCCTGGTGAAGCATTAGGTAATGTTAGAACATTAGTGCCATTATAGTTTAATCTTAAAGTACCTGCTTTGGTATGATGGGAACTAGCCGTATCATTACCGATTATAATTGGAGTAAAGTATGCATATGAAACACCAATTATAAAAGATATAATTGTAAATATTGATATAATACTTATAAATAACTTTTTATCTTTCATATTATCACTATATTTAGTATAACATAGGGTTTGTGCTATTATTTCTTTTAAATTGTTAACTTGACATAAAAAAAGAGGTTTCCCTCTTATTCTACTAGTTCTAAACGAACCATTAAAGCATCATCACCGATACGATTTTTTAGTTTGATAATTCTTGTATAGCCACCATTTCTAGTTTCATACTTTTTATTTAATTCATTAAATAATTTATCTACTACTTTTTTATCATTGTGTAAGAAAGCTAAAGCTTTTCTTCTTGATACTAGATCATTTTTCTTTCCATAAGTAATCATTTTATCGACAAACTTACGACATTCTTTTGCTCTAGCATCTGTAGTAATTACATGTCCATTGGTTAAGACTTCTTTTGTAATACCAGCAAGGATACTTCTTCTAATACGTGATTCTTTATTTAATTTTCTATACATCGTTTATTCTCCTATTCGTGGAATGTTAATCCCATTTCATGTACTTTGTCGACTACTTCTTTTAAGGATTTTTTACCAAGATTACGAATCTTTGTTACTTCTGATTCTTTTTTACTAATTAAGTCTTGGATAGTATTAATATTAGCTCTTTTTAAACAGTTATAAGCACGAACTGAGAATTCTATTTCTTCAATTGGTGTTTCTAATGTTTTAGTAATCGTTTCTTCTTTCTTTTCAGCCATTACACCTGAAACATCCGCTATTTCGTTTAAATCTGTAATAATATTTAAGTGTTCAATTAAAACTTTAGCAGATAATGCCATTGCTTCTTCTGGAGTTAAGCTACCATTAGTATAAACATGCATGATTAGTTTGTCATAACTTTCATCTTGACCAACACGAGCACTTTCTACTTCATAACTTACTCTTTCAATTGGTGAATATAAAGCATCAATTGAAATAACATTGACTGCTGTTCCTACTAAAGTTTTTTGGATTTCTTCAGCATCTACATAACCACGACCATTATTAACAGTCATTTCCATACTGATACTGCCACCTTTAACTAAGTTACAAATAACTAGGTCTGGGTTAACAATTTCAATATCAGCATCTTTTTCAATATCGGCTGCTGTTACAGCACCTTCTTTTTTAGCAGTTAATCTGATTGTCTTTTGACCTTCAGAATGGTTTCTAATAACAACACTTTTTAAATTTAAAATAATTGTTGTTACATCTTCAACTACACCTGTAATTTTTTGAAATTCATGTTGAACTCCATCAATTTTCACAGAAGTAATTGCAGAACCTGGTAAGCTTGATAACATTACTCTTCTTAGAGCATTACCAATTGTTGTTCCAAATCCTCTTTCAAGTGGTTCTAATTCAAATTTTCCATAGAAATTATTTTCCATGTAATCAGCTATTTTATATTTTGGTTTTTCAAAATCTAACATCATATTATTCCTCCCCTTAATTTCTTGGTCTTTTTTGTGGTCTACATCCGTTGTGTGGTATTGGTGTTTCATCGTTAATTGCAGTTATTTCAATTCCTGCTGCTTGTAGTGAACGAATAGCATTTTCTCTACCGCCCCCTAAACCTTTAACGAATACTTCAACTTTTCTCATTCCTTGTTCATATGCAGCTTTTCCACAAGCTTCTGCTGATAAGCCAGCCGCGAATGGAGTTTTCTTTTTTGAGCCTTTATAACCGATAGTTCCAGCTGATGCCCAACTAATTACATTACCAAAGTTATCAGTAATGGTAACGACTGTATTGTTAAATGTTGCATGAATATGTGCTTGACCTTCAGCAATATTCTTTTTAACTTTTCTTTTTCTTCTATTGTATGCCATTTATATTACCTCCTACTTACTAACTTTCTTTTTATTTGCAACAACTTTTCTTACTTTGCCTTTTCTAGTTCTTGCATTACGATTTGTTCTTTGTCC
>JAAZHN010000032.1 GCA_012510695.1 Mollicutes bacterium | reverse complement strand
TTATTTTTTTGGTATACAAAAAATATAAGCCAATAACTATTAATAAAAATAATAATCCATATATAATTGTTTTAATTATTCTTTGTTTTTTCATATATCAAAAAAAGAATTAATAATTCTTTTTCCTTTCTTTAATTACTTAGTTGTTGATTATACTGTTCTCTTGCTATTTCATTTAATATTAATTGAATTAAACAATAATTAACTAAGTTAGCAGTAAATATTGAAAGAACTAAAAATAAAATACCTAAGTCTTCCGAATGTTTTCCTTGATTGCGATAATAGTTAGTTAAAGCGTTTCCAATATTATAAGCCCAAATAAATGAATAAATACCACAAGTTACTAAAATTAATAATATTGTCATTCCTCCTGTTTGTAACCTTGGATCATTTGTTACAAAACGAACCTCATCATTAATACTTATTAACCACACAATTCCATAAATACCACATGTTACAAAAGTTAATAAAATATTAGTAATAATATTTCTTTCTTGAATCATCTCTAACTCTTCCTCCTAGTATTAGGATATCATATTTTCATTTATGATAATTTCTTGCATAATTCACTTCCTAAATTTAATCAATAAACGAGTTTACCACAAATTGATAAACTCGTTTTCTTTTCATTTGGTGGAGTCGGCGAGATTTGAACTCGCGTCCAAAGTACTTACTAAATAATGTCTACAGGTTTAGTTAGAATTAATTTTCATTAATCAGTTTGGTTTCTAACTAACCACTAATTAACTAAGTCTAATTACATTCATTAAACACTCTTAGACGAAGTGCTCAATATATCTCATATTTATGAGCTTCTTACCTACCCTATGAGAAAAAGCAAGAAGAAACCTCCCACCACCTATGTTAGGCGAATGCAGGAGCGAAATTTAATTCGTTGTCATTTAAAATTTAAGTTTGCTATTTAAGGCATAACTACCACCTGCGTTTTAAATAGAGCCATACTCTGTCGAACCCAATGACGACCCCGCGTTCAAATTATAGCATATTTATGTAAATTAATAAATAACCAAGAATTACCTGACATTAATCTGTTCTTCAATAAATTTTATAGATAAAGAACGAATTTTCTCCATTTGTTCTTTTGTTTTAGGATTATTATAATTTAATCTATCAACTAAGACATTAATGTAGTTGTGTTCTTTGATGTATTTTAAGCCAGAATTAAAATTATAATCAAAAATAAAAGCTAAGTGAGAAACCCACATATCCATTGTTGTTTCTCTTTCATTATTAATAATTGGTTTTTTATTCATAAATCTATCATATATTTTATCTGTTATTCGGTCATTTTCTAATGAATGTTTAGATAAATTACTATTAATAGCATCAAAATCCTCTTCAGCTTTAACACGGAAATTATCTGTTTTATCAGCATCACGAATTATTTTGGCATGAAGTAGTTCTTTTTCTTTTAATCCTTCTTCAATTGCATATTTATTATGATTAAGTATTGCTAATTTAATTATTTGATCATATTTATCTGTTTCAATAAATTTTCTTATTAAACCTTCTTCAAATAAGATCCTAACCCCGTACTCAGCATGATCCATAGTTTCATAGTCATTAAAACTAGAAAAAACTTTAGCTTGTTCAAATCTACCAATATCATGTAATAGGGCGATTAACTTTGCTAATTCAATATCTTCATCAGTTAATTTTAAGTCTCTAGCAATATACTCAGACATTTTTACTACACCGAAGGTATGAATTATTTTTAATTTTATTTTACTATCATTATAATCATAATTAGATACATATTTATTAAATTCTTTTCTTGCTTGATTATAGTCAATTAACATTTTATAGCCTACTTTCTTTTGTCTTGTCATTTATATAATCATCTATTATTTCATAGACCCGACTATAATCTATTTTACTATATTCTTTAGTTTTTTTAAATGGTCCGGTTAAACCTGGATATTTTTTTTCATAATATGGTCGAAAAACTCTTTCCATTTCAAATGTAATGTTTTTATAAAGTTCTAACTCTTTTTTTCCTAATTCTTTTTCTAATAAACGATAAATTTCATAATCATTACTAGCAAAAGCAATTTTATTACTAATAACATCACCAAATATACTTTGTAATCTTAAAGCTATTTTAATTTCTTTGGGATATCCACAGGCTGAAGTTAATAAATTATATTTTAAGGCTAACTCTCTAGTTTTTAGCTCTGTAAAGCCTTCTTTTAGTGGATCAGATCCACCAGTTCCACATAGGTGCATGGTTTCATGCACTAATGTTTCTTGAAAATACTCGATAGGTGTTAGACCTGAGATAAAGACATGTTTTATATAATCTTGAAAATTATTATCATTTTCAATTATTGTTTCTTTAGTATAAGTTTTGTGATTTTTATTTCTGCCGAAACCAGGAATTTTACTCATAAATCCGATTACTTTATAAGCATCTTTAGGAAAAAAGATGATTCCATCCTCAACAAACATTGATATAGTACCGGTTCCTTTAATTTTTATTATTTTCTTGAAATCATCTGTTTCATTTAAATAGACTAATGTTTCAATAGGAATATATTTCTTATATTCTTTTTTAATTATTTTTACATATTCTTCTAATTTTTCTGCTAGTACTTTTATATCATTATCCATTTAATCACCCAACCTTAATTTTTATAATTCCAAATTCCAAGTTGACCATTTACAGCTATAGGTTTATCTAATGGCTCTATATTTTCTAAAAACCAAGCATACCTGCCGATTTGATAAGTTCCACATATATATTCATTATTATTTTCTTTTATTTTTTCAATTAATTCTTCTGTCATAAGTTGGCAGTCAACTAATTCACATTTAGCAATAATATGACCATATTTAAAATTATTATCTAATAATAACTTTAATTGTTTTTCAAATTGCTTAAAATCTTTCTTAGTTAATTCTTTTTTACTAGCATGAATATATAAAAC
>JAAZHN010000031.1 GCA_012510695.1 Mollicutes bacterium | reverse complement strand
TCTTTAGGAGAAGAAGCTAAAAGAAAATTACTTTCTTATTATAATATGGCAGTATTTTTCAATACTTATGCTAATTTAGATAAAGTTGATTTAAAAAATTATAAACCAAAATTAGAAGAATTATCTGTTTCTGATAAATGGTTAATTAAAACGACTGATGAATTAATTAAAAGATCAATTGAACATATGAATGATTATAATTTAAGAGATGTTACTCAAGATTTTGAGAAATTTGTTGATGATGTATCAAACTTCTATATTAGAATTAATCGAAGAAGATTTTGGAAATCAGAAAATTCTCTTGATAAAAAAGTTGCTTACTATTCGTTGTTTTATGCCCTAAGATCAGTTACTAGTATTATGGGACCGATGATTCCTTTCATGACTGAATATATTTATCAAACTGTCATTAGAAAGTATGATGAATCACATCCAGAATCATTATTTTTAAATTCTTATCCAACCCCAAGTGAGTATAAAATTGATGAAAAAATATTAACTGAGACTGATAATGTTAGAGAAGTAATTACCTCAGCTTTAAAATTAAGAAATGAAAGCAATGTTAAGGTTAGACAACCACTTCAAACATTATATTTACTTGATAAAGTTAATTTAGATGCTTATGAAGATATTATCAAAAATGAATTGAATATTAAAAATATTGAATATTTAAAAGACTTTAGTTCCTTAAAAGAAGAATATTTAACAATTAATTTTAAAACGGCTGGTTCTATTTTAAAGGGTGATGTTAATATGGTAAAAGATCTTCTAAGTAACATTACTGAGTTTAAAGAGTATGTCTTCTTAGTTAAAAATAATCAAGAAATTAATATTCCTGGTTATGATCAAAAATTAGTTCCAGAAATATTTAATCTTGAAGCCAAAGAAATGGCTAATATTAGCATTATGGAAAATGATAATTTAAAAGTCGCTCTTGATTTAAATATTACTGAAGAGTTGAAAAAAGAAGGTATCTTAAGAGAAATAATTCGTAATTGCCAAGTATTTAGAAAAGATGTTGGCTTTAATGTTGAAGACAGAATCTTAATTCATTTTACAACAGATAATGATTATATCAATAATATAATTAATGAATTTAAAGATATTATTGAAAGTGAATTACTCGCGAATATCCAAGATAATCAAGGAATTTCAAAAGAAATAATTGAAGATGATTTTAAATTACAAGTAAAGTTAGAAAAAAAACTATAGAAACATAGTTTTTTTGTTATATTTGATATAATTTGATAAAGGAGAGATAAAAAGAAAAAGAATATTGTTCTTGGCTTGATAATTGTACTTTTTGCCCTAGGAATATTTTTTATTTTTAAACTAACTATTAATAAAAATCCGATGAGCGAAGAAAATTCGGGAAAACAAAGCATTGATAATGCAAAATTAGTCGAAATGGAGAAAAAATTTATTTATCCAAAAATGAATAGTTATGTGGAACCAATGAATTATAATTTTTGGGATTTTAAACTTAGTGATTTCAATCCTAAACAACTACTTGAAAATGCCAATTCAAAAGATGATTGGAAAAAGAAGAAGGAAGAGACAGTTATCTCTTTAGAAGATGTTAAAAAGAATTTTGTTAAGGTTTATGGACCAGATGTGAAAATGCCCGAACCAGATGTAGTAAACAATCTAGGAGGAGTTGCTTGCCTTGCTATGGCAGAATATTATAAGACTTCAAAAGAATTCCGTGTATTTGTTTGTGAAAGAGACCCTAATGGATATACAATAATAAGCGAATCAAAAATTGCTAAAATAGAAGAAAAAGGAAATGACATTTATGTTTATAAGTACTTTATTTATGGAGTAGTAGATAAAATAAACAATGTTAATCATTATTTTAATAAATACCCATCAATAGAAAAAGCTTACAGTGTAAAAGATAATGTAGTTACACCGATAACTGCATTAGGAAAAGGAACAAATATCCAAGAAGATATGCAAAAATTTTTAGATAAAAAACAATTAAATCAATATAAATTTACATTCACCAAGCAATCAGATGATAACTACTATTTTACAAGTGGTGAATTAGTTGAATAAATATTAAAAACAATTTAGAAATATGTTAGCTCAAGTAACAAATCTAAAGCCAGGTAAATTTTATGGGTAATAACTAATGCTCATATATATGAAAATCAAATAGAAGGAATTAATGAACAAATAAAAAGATATGAAAAGTTAGGTGACTTTCCAGCGCCTAAACTAATCTTAAATAAAGATATTAAAAACTTCTTTGATTTTGATACTTCAACTGACCTTAAAGATACTCAGTTAGAAAATTATCGACACCATGGACCAATTAAAATGAAAGTTATGGTTTAAATAGAGTAAATTATTACTCTTTTTTTATGATATAATATTGATGCGAGGTAACTATGTATGCAGAAGTATTAGTCGAATATGGAGCCAAATCATTAGATAGAACTTTCACTTATATAATCCCTGATCATTTAAAACATTTAAAAGTGGGAATGAAAGTTTTGGTTTCATTTGGCAAAAATACTATTTCTGGTTTTGTTACTAAAATAACTGATCAAACTGAAGTTGAAAATTTAAAAGAAATTATCGAAATAATCGATCAAGATTTAGTTTTAAATGAAGAATTAATGAGTCTAGGTAAGTGTTTAAATGAATTAACTCTTTGTTCTTTAATAACTGCTTATCAAACAATGTTTCCTAGTAGTTTAAAAATTAATACTAAAGATATTAATTATCAATTATATGATGAATATTTAGAAGTAGTTAATATTAATGATGCTAATAATTTTATTAATAATAATCCAAGAAAAAAAAGACAAATAGAAATTTTAAATTATGTATTAGATAATGATAATGTCTTAAAACAGGAGTTTAGTGGTCAACCATTAAATACTTTAATTAAAGAAGGTTTAATTAAAATAAAAAAAGTAAAAAGAGTAAGAATTAAACCAAATAAAGAAAATTATGAAAAATATAAGTTAACAGCTGAACAAAACGACGTTTTAGAAGTAATTAAAAGTAGTCTAAATAAAGAAAAAACATTTTTAATTCATGGAATTACTGGTTCAGGTAAAACAGAAGTATATTTAAGAGCAATCAAAGAAGTTATTAAAGAGGGTAAAACTGCGATTATGTTAGTTCCAGAAATAAGTTTAACAGCTCAAGTAGTAAATCAATTTTATGAACGATTTGGTGATGAAGTTGCAGTTTTCCACAGTGCTTTATCTCCAGGAGAAAAGTATGATGAATACTTAAAAATATATAATAATCAGGTAAAAATAGTCGTTGGAACAAGAAGTGCTATTTTTGTGCCTTTAGAAAATATTGGTATAATTATTATTGATGAAGAACATTCAGATAGTTATAAACAAGAAAATAACCCAAGATATCATGCTCTTGATATGGCTAAATTTAGAAGTAAATATCATAATTGCCCACTTGTTTTAGGAAGTGCTACTCCAACTTTAGAATCATTTGCAAGAGCTAAAAAAGATGTATATAAACTTCTAAAATTACAAAATAGAATTGGTAACTCTAAACTACCAAATATTGAAATAGTTGATATGTCTTTAGAGATGAAAAAAAGAAATTTAATATTTAGTCAAATTCTTTTAGATAAAATAAAATCAAGATTAGAAAAACAAGAACAAGTAATTATTTTACTTAATAGAAGAGGATTTTCAACGATTGTAAGTTGCAGAAACTGTGGTTATAAATATGAATGTCCGCATTGTGCGATTACTTTAACTTATCATAAATCATCAAATATGATGCGTTGTCATTATTGTGGTTATAGTAAAGAAAAACCATTAAAATGTTTTCAATGTCAAGAAGAAGCACTTAAAGATGCTGGACTTGGTACAGAAAAATTAGAGATAGAATTACAAAAAGTATTTCCATCATCTAAAATAATTAGAATGGATAAAGATACGACAACTAAAAAGGGGAGCCATGAAAAAATAATTAATGAGTTTAAAAATAATGATTATGATATCCTCCTTGGTACTCAAATGATCGCTAAAGGATTAGATTTTCCAAGAGTTAGTTTAGTTGGGGTTATCAATGCTGATTCGTCATTAAATATTCCTGATTTTAGGAGCAATGAAAGAACATTTCAATTATTAAGTCAAGTAAGTGGCAGAGCAGGAAGATCAAAATATCCTGGTGAAGTTGTTTTACAAACATTTAATCCAGATAATAAAACCTTAAATTATATTAAAAATCATGACTATGAAGGATTTTATAACTATGAAATGAATCTTAGAAGATTAATGTCCTATCCACCATATTATTATTTAATTACAATTAAAGCATTAAGTAACTCTTATGAAGAATCTTCTTTAGAAATAAATAAAATTAAAACCCATTTATTAAAAAATATAGATAAACAATCAATTATCCTAGGCCCAACTATCGCTAATCCGTTTAAAGTTAATAATAAATATCGTTTTCAATTAATTATTAAATATAAAATAGACAAAAATATTATGAATACATTAAAAGAAATAGATGAATTATATAAAACTAATACTAAAGTTAACATTGAAATTGACACATCGCCATTATCTTTATAAACAAATATAATACTTTAAAAGTCAGGTTATCCAATAAAGAAGTAGCACTCAATATAACAGTATATATTTCTTATATTTTAATTGTTTCTAATTGATTATTAGGCTATAATACTCCTAGGGAGTGTTTTGGATGAGAATAGAATTAGTTAATATTTATTATCATCATTTAATAAATGGTAAAAAATATTTAAAAAGAGAAACTGCTTGTTATGCTACACCAATTAAAAATGGCCAATATCTTTTAATTAGAGAAGGAGAATATGCTGGTGAAATAATTCCCACCCATTTAACTGTTAAAGATGATTTAGAGTTATGTGGTCTTGTTTTACCAACCAACTTTTATTTTAAAAACTCTCCAGAACAGGACATCTGGTTATTTTTACTTGATTATTTAGATAATGCAGTTGATATAGACGACTTTATATTCGAATACTCTATAGATGAAAAAACAGGTGTAGTAGAGTATGTTCATGATGTGAATGAAGAAATAATTTCAAAAATAAATGAAAGACAATATAAATTTTTAAATCCAAATAAAGGATTAAAAATTAAGTCTGCTGAGAAAATTGTATTTGATAAAATAGATTATTACTATGATGAAATTACTAAAAGAGTAATCGGTCAAGATGAAGCGATTAAAAGTTTATTATCAAGTATTTATTCATGGCAAAAATTAGTTGATGCACACATAACCCCTGATGAAAGAAGGTTGATGAAACCGACTATGTTTGTTATTGGTCCTACTGGGAGTGGAAAAACAGAAATATTAAGGCAAATTACAAGATTATTAAAAGTTCCAATAATAATTGAAGATGCTAATCGTTATACGATGGAAGGTTTTGTTGGTCAAAGTGTTGATGATATGCTTATCAATTTAATTGAAAAATGTAACGGAAATGTTGACTTAGCTGAAAGAGGAATAATTGTTATTGATGAAGCGGATAAATTAGAAGGAAACTCTACAGATGAAAAAGTTGTATCAACAGGTGTCCAACACGCACTAATAACAATGATGGAAGGCGGAGTATATACAGTAAAAAGATTTGGCTCTCCAAAATCTGATACATATGAAATTGATACTAAAAACATTCAATTTGTTTTAATGGGTTCGTTTGATAATCAAATGATAATTGAAAAAAATATTGGGTTTGGTTCTTCTATAAAACCAAAACATAAAAATTATAAAGAACTAGAACCAACTGATTTAATTAACTTAGGTATGGCTCCTGAATTAATTGGAAGATGCTCTAAAATAATTGGTTTAAATAATTTATCAAAAGATGATTATAAAAAAATAATTACTGAATCAAAAATAAGTTATTTAAATGTTCAAAAAGAAATATTAAAATTAAAAGGAATTGAATTAACCGCGACTAAAGAATTTATTGATGAACTTGCTAAAAGAGTTGTTGAATCAAGAATAGGCGCAAGAGGAATAAAAACAATTCTTAGTAGAACTTTAAGTGATATTGAATATGTTATTAACTTAGGTAC
>JAAZHN010000030.1 GCA_012510695.1 Mollicutes bacterium | reverse complement strand
GTATAAAACTCAATATGAAGAAATGATTGAAGAATTAAAAGCAAATGATATAAATCCTAGTTATTATGATTTTTATATAATTACTTTAGCAGGAACTAATTACCAAGATAAATTATTTGATATTCAAAATGTAATTGATTTTTATATTGATTTTTCTTCAGATAAGTTCTTTGTTGATTATAAAGATTTTAATGATTTTAGAAATAAGTTTAGGAAAGAACCTTATTTAAAAATAGCTCATCCTAATCAAGCATTTAAAATCAAACATATAGTTCATCCCTATAACTTAGATATGGCTTATTGTGTATTTGATTTTGATGAAGAAGTTTTAAGAGTTTTACCAAGGAAAAATAGTAATGAGGCTTTAAATGAAGCAATTGATACTTTAAAAGCTCAAAGAGAAAGATTATTAAAAATTCATCGTAATGAACCAAGACATATGGTCTTAATGGGTGATGATAATCAAGGAATATTAAGATTAAATGATGAAGGATTAATGGTCCAAATGAATCCAAGACCACAAAAAGTATTATCTAAATATTAAAAAGTGCTAAAGCACTTTTTCTTTTTTATTGCATGAAAAAAGGTAAGTATTATTACTTACCTTGTAACATATTAATTAAATCAATTTTAAATATATCCTTTTGAGCATTAGCCTTTGAGATCATAACACCTTTATAGGTAGTTAATTCTGCTTTATGACCTTCTAGTAAGATTTCAGAAGGTGTAATATTAGTTAACATAACAATGTTTTCTTTTAAATAAACTGTATAAATTAACTTTACATCACCATGAACTTGACTAAACATATGATCACTTGGTAATTTTAATTCATAAGTTTCAGTCTTATCTACTTTATTAGTTTTAATTAATTCTCCTAAAAATGAACCATTTCTTAAAGCTGGATAATATTCAAAGTTAAGTCTTTTATAAGCAAGCATATTATACTTCTTTAAAGCTCTTTCTAATTTCTTAAATTCATTTTCATTGACGTAGTCTAAAATAAACCCTTTCATATTATTAACCCCCTTAGTTAATAGAAATTATAGCATATTTTGATAAAAGTGTCAAGTTTGACACTTTTTATAGTGTTTACCTTGACAAATCATACTCTATGTGGATTTTAATTTTACCTAACATTTACATATTTGTCAATCTTTTTATTTAATCAAGTTTTATTTTCACAATTGTAACACCAATATTAAAGGAATCTAACTTGTAATCTAAAACATCATTATTTGTTTTTAAATAATGATGTATTTCACGCTTTAATACTCCTTCTCCTACTCCATGGACAATAATAACAACTTCATTTCTTAATCTTTTATGATCTTTTATAAAATCTTTAACTAAAACAATCACTGAATCTCTTGTTTCACCATGAACATCTAATTTAGGATAAGAATCAATAAATGGATTCATTAATGTTTTTTGCATATATTTCAACATCTTCATACTTGAAGATTGAATTTCTACTTCCTACTTTAGTTGCAGATAAACCAGCAGTAATATTGGCAAGTTTTATTGCTGATTCTAAACTACGGTTATTAGCAATTGCATAAGTAAATGCTCCATGGAATATATCCCCTGCTCCTGTTGTATCAACAGCTTTTACCTTTATTCCAGGCATGATTTTAATCTCACCATTAATTGAATATAATGCTCCGTGAGCTTCTAGAGTGACAATGATTTCATTATTAAATTTCTCTTTTAAAGTTTGATATAATTTAACAATTGTTTCTGTATTAGTATAATCTATTTGAACTCCACTAACTGTTTCAGCAAATTCTTTAGAACAAACTAAATATTTAACTTTACCAGCAAGTTCTATTACTTGTTCAGTTGGTCTTCCAGCATCGATAATTGAAATAGCACTTTTATTTAACATTAAAGCTTGTTTAGATGCTTCATATTCATGGCCATCAATTAAGATCACATCAACTTGTAAATCGATACTTTTATTAGTTAATTGCATTTTCTCTGAAACATTACTTAAAATAGTTCTACTTCCAGTTTGTTGATTAATAATTATAAACGATGTATCAGTAGCATCTTCATAGTTAGTTTCTAAATACTTAGTATTAACTCCTACTGTCTCATATTCAGTTTTAATTCTTGTTCCATATAAATCATTACCAACAACACCAGCAAAATAGGTTTCCATTCCCCATTTACCTAAAAGATAAGCTGCAGTACATGCTGGACCACCGCCACCTTCTATCTTACCGTTAACACGATATTTTTTATTTTCAGTTGGATACTCACTAATCGGCATGCTTATATCATAAGATGCATGACCAATACATAATATTTTCATTACAATCACCCTTTATTATAGATTAATTATAACAAATACCACTAAAAAAGCAATTTATTAACTAAATAAATTGCTCTATAAATGTTAAGTTATGTTAAGCAATTGTTACATTTGCATGGCTTCTTGCTTTAATCCATGTTTGTGCATCTACATCTTTTACCATTATATTTATTCCTGATGTCACATTACGAAACATAAAATCATATGACATTACTTTGGTGAAGATTGCATTTCTCAGATCTATATCTGTAAGGCTAATACAATCATTAAACATATAACCCATATTTACAACATTTTCAGTATTAAATGAACTTAAGTCTAAACTAGTCAAAAGTTTACAATTTTGAAACATTGCAGACATATTTGTGACATTTGTCGTGTTAAAATTAGATAAATTTAAAGAAAGCATTGCTTGACAATTATCAAACATAGAAGACATATCTGTAACATTAGATGTATCTAAAGATGATACATCTAATTCAGTTAATACATTGCACCAAGAAAACATTGAAGACATAGAAGTTACATTGCTTGTATTCATGTTGCCAATGTTTAAGTAAATACAGGCATTTAAGTCAAAAAACATACCTTCCATATTTGTCACATTTGATGTATCAAACATACTAACATCAAGATGTGTTAACTTTTTATAACAATCGGCAAACATCCATGACATATTTGTAACTTTACTTGTATCAAAGTTACTAAAATCAAACTCTTCTATGTCAAAACAACAATCAAACATGTATGACATATTGGTAACATTACTAGTATCAAATGTGCTCAAATCTAGGCTAGTTAAACTACTACAATAATAAAACATAGAAGACATAGTTATGACACTACTGGTATCAAATGTGCTCAAATCTAGGCTAGTTAAAGAAAAACAACGATAAAACATAGAAGACATATTTGTGACATTTGTCGTGTTAAAACCACTTAAATCTATTTCTATCAATTCTTCTGCATAACCAAACAAAGATTTCATGTTAACAACCTGACTTGTATTAAGTATTGGCAAATTATGAATCTGTGTTAATTTTGAAAATGTTTTTGAATTGCCAATGCTAGGATTGTATGTCATTTCACCAAACCACCCTGACATGTCTTGATTAGCATAAATCTTGTCATTATTTGCTTGAATAAATAGTTTATAGGTATTTGTCCCTAATCCATCATCTATTATATAGGCCATCACATCTTCATTTTGATCTACAGAAACATCCCATGACTTAAATATTGTTATCGGAATATAAATTTCAGTTTCAAAAATTATTTCTGTTATTTTATCCGCATATTCCCAAAGACCAAGATTATAATTTCCCCCAAATACATTTTCTTGCCCTCTTGCCATTAATGTTGGCATATATTCTTGATATTCTCCAATTGTAACCTTAAACTTTAGTGACTTTCCTTGATTATAATCTTGAGGTTCATTTTTCTTTATAAATGTTACTGTTAAGGTATATGTATGTGTTATATTAGGTTCTATATTATTTTGGGTTATTATTAAGCCTGATGTTTTTGGTAATGGAGTTTCATCTTTACCTGTACAATTATTAGTGTCACCACTTGTACATGTTAAAGTATATTCTACTTCATCACTAATAAATGTATTAACTAACTCTGAGAAATATATTTCATAGTTATTTACTGGTAATGTTCCTGAATTAGTTACTGTGAATTCTGTACTTGCAGAGTCTCCAGGCGAAGCATTAGGCAAGGTTAAAACATTCGTACCATTATAAGTAAGTCTTAAAGTACCCGCTTTAGTATGATGGGAACTAGCGGTATCATTACCTATTATAATTGGAGTAAAATAGGCATATGAAACACCAATAATAAAAGATATAATTGTAAATATGGAAACAATACTTATAAATAATTTCTTATCTTTCATATTATCACTATATTAATTATAGCATATAAAGTAAAAAAAGAACCCTTTTTGGGTTCTTAGTTTACATTTAGATTATTTACTTTTAATCGCTGCTTG
>JAAZHN010000029.1 GCA_012510695.1 Mollicutes bacterium | reverse complement strand
CTGTTATAGTGTGATGAAAATTGTTGTTTTGCTGTTTCTTCATTTAAACATTTTAGTAAAACTGTTCCATTTACTGCTTTATTTTTATTAAAGTAAATAGAAATATAATATTCAATATCACTAAATGTTCCATTAAATTCTAATTTTTCTTTTAAGTTTTCAAACTCTTTTTGCTCTCTTGGGTCAACAATCTTTTCTTCAGAACTACTTGGTCTATCTACTGTTTTTGGTTTTTCTTTTTTACCACAACCTATTGCTAAAACTAAAAATAAACTTAGAATGCTCACACTTAATATTTTTCTCATTTTCTTCCTCCATATTATAATGATTATAGCATATTATTTTAATTTATTTAAGATTATTATAGTAAAAAGAATGATTATTTGTCATTCTTTTTGTAAACTTTAGTATGGGTTGGAATTATTAGACCTCTATAATCAGTTAAATGGGAAGGAATATCACCTTTTATTCTAATTGTTAATTGGTCTCCTTCTTTTAATTCATCTGTAACTTTTGCTGGCATACCATTTAGTGAGATTGAAGAAATAGCATCTAATAAATTACTATCTAAGGAATTTATAAAGTCTACTATCTTTTTTTCTTCAAGGGCTGTAAATACTTTTTTATTAATAGAAGTAATTCTAATTTTATTTTGTAATAATTGTCTTCTTATCTCAATTAAGAACCCAGTATTATCTTGAAATGTATTATCAATTTCTTTAATTGAGTGGAAGAATTGAAATTTTTCTCTTAAATCTTTTTGCATTCTTTCTCTTGTATTAGTAGGATTTAACCGCCAATAAGCAGTTAAACCATAAGAAGCAATTAAATCCATATCTTTAGTTCTTATTTGTCCTTGAACAAATAAATCTTTATCTATAACAAATGTTGTATGAATAGATTTATAAGTATTATGTTTAGGTCTAGAAATATAATCTTCTAAGAGACTTTCATTAGGAGGATATATTTCACTTATTAAACCAATCGCTACATAAGAATTTTTTGCATTATCAATTGCTATTTTTAATTGAAATAAATCTGGTATAAATTCAGTTAACTGATATATTTTCTTTCTTCTATATACTCCATAAATACTTTTAACACCAATAGAAACTGTATTATCAATTCCATTTTTATTTAAATGTTCATGGATATTATCCGCTGTTTCTTTTAATTTTGGATAATACCTAGTATATAGATCCTCTAATTCTTTTTTAATATTATAGTAATCATCTTCTCTTAAATATTTCATCGAAAGATCTTCTAATTCATTTTTTAAAATATGGGCACCTATATAATTAGCTAAGGGTGCGAATATATCCATAGTTTCATAAGATGTTTCTACTCTTTTAGATTCTTTTTTAAAATCAAGAGTTCGCATATTATGTAATCTATCTGCTAGTTTAATAATAACTATTCTTATATCTTCAGTCATACTTAAGACTATTCTACGATCATTAGCGGCTTTTTCAGCAATTGGTGATGAAAAGTTAGTATTACTAATATTTGTTACTCCTTCAACAAGATTAGCGACTTCCTCTCCAAATTCAGCTACTATTACTTCTTTAGTTAATTTAGTATCTTCAATAGTATCATGTAATAATCCTGCACAGATTGTTACAGCGTCGGCTTTCATTTCTGCTAAAGTAATCGCTACATTTAAAGGATGAACAATATAATCATCCCCACTTTGACGGGTTTGACCAGCATGATACTTTAAAGCATAATTAAAAGATTTATTAATAACATCTCGATATTGAAACTCATAATCCGCTATTAATGTCATCAATTTGTTATAAAGTGCTTCCATATAATCATCCCCCTTAAAATAAAAAAACAACAATATCCTTTGGATGTTTGTTGTTTAAAATTTTTGTAGTACTATCCACCCCATGAATATAGAGTTGATTATATACCATCATGCTTATAATTGCAATCGATTTATTTCTTTTTTGTACTACTTTTTTTTAGCAGCTTCTTCAGCTTTTTTTGCTTCTTTAGCTAGTTCATCTTGTTTTTCTTTTACTATATCTTTATAGTCATCACCAGCACAGTTATCTATTAAAGTTTGGATAATTTCATCATTAAGTGATTCAGCATACCCACTATAGTGTTTATCTCCAATAACAATTAGGGGAACACCTGGTTCTTCGATTTCAAAATGTTTGGCAACTTTTTCCATTAATGGTATATGATCTGCAATTTTCCAAGTTTCAAAATCAACTAATTGATAACAATTTGCATATTCTTTTTCGATTGTTTTAAAGAATTTATGAGCGCTTTCACAATGCGGACAGCCATCTCCCCAAAACATATATGCATTTATTTTTTGTTTAACTTTATCTGCTGGGAACGGTTCTCTTTCAGGTTCTCTAGTTTTACATGCTGTAAAAGCAATTAAAACTAAAAATAAAGATGTTAATTAAATTATTTTCTTTTTCATACTTTTACCTCCTAGAACAAATTCTATCATAAATTAAATAATTAAGATACAATTATTTATTATTTTGAATATTACTTACTATATCAACATAATTACTGCTAGTACAACTTTTTTTAATAGCCTCGATTATGTCTTCATCATATGAGGGTGCATATCCCATAAAGTGTTTATTTCCAATTACTATTAAAGGCACACCTAAATTTTTCTCATTAAAATGACCTTCAACTTTTTTCATTAGATCAGCAGATGTTTTATCATTCCAAACTTCATAATCAACTAATTTATAACATGACTCATATTTTTTCTCGATTGTTTTAAAAAACTCATGGGCATTTTCACAATGTGGACAGCCATCTCCCCAAAACATATATGCATTTATTTTTTGTTTAACATCAAGTTGTTCAGTTACATTATCATCAGGATAACTTAACTCTTCTAATATAATATGAAAAATTCTATTCCTAATTTTAAGTTCCACAATAAAGTTTGATTCAGTAGCTATTTCTTTAGGTATTTCAGCTGCATACCAAATTTTTCTTGATAATGAAGGTTCTATATCCATCATGAAGTTATAAGTATTTAATTCTGAACCATCTCCTTCATCAGTTAAAACAGTAATGTCATACCTATGTTTATCATTATAAATCATTGTTGCTCTAGGTAATTCTTCACCATTTATTTTTTCTGTTCCTATATTATTAAATACTGTTTTCAATAATACGAATATATTATTTTTATCTTTTGGTTCCATAGAATCTACATATTTATCAACTGCATTATCCGGTTCAATTTTATCAGTAAATAGACTTCCTTCAAAAGAAATATCAATATAATCTTCAAAAAAATACCTTGACTTTCATAAATTATAATCGGTTCTTCATTATTATCATTGATAGTTTTTTCTTCTTTTTTATTTTGATTTTCCAATGTGTTTTTTTTAGGCAGACAGCCAAAGGCTAAAATAATTGTGATAAAGACAATTAACCCCATTATTTTTTCATCATTTGTTCCTGCTTTCTTATTTAATTATAGTTATTTAAACTCATAAAATTATATCATAATAAAAATAAATGTATATGTATGCTTTTTCTTAGTGATTAATAGTATAATATAGATAAATTGGAGTGATAATATTATGTTTGAAAAAAACAAAATCTTAATTCTCGGAATGGCTAGAAGCGGCTATGAAGCCGCAAAAGTTTTAATTAACAGGGGCAATGAAGTTGTTTTAAATGATTCAAAAAATGAAAGTGAACATGACTTTGAACACATGCAAGAATTAAAAAACTTAGGGGTAAAGTTAGTGTTTGGTTCTCATCCTGATGATCTTCTTGATGAGTCATTCGACTATTTAATTAAAAATCCCGGTGTGCCAATTAATCACAAATACGTCTTAAAAGCAAATGAATTAAATATTCCAGTAATCAATGAAGTTGAAATGGCCTATCAGTTATTTAAAGGTAAGGTTAAATTAATCGGAGTTACTGGTACAAATGGTAAAACAACCACGACTACACTTATTTATGAAGTATTGAAAGCTGCAGACAAAAGAATTCATCTAACTGGTAATATCGGTTATCCAATTTGTGGGTTTTTAGATAGTTTTGAAGAAAATGATATTGTAATTATGGAAGTATCTGCTCAACAATTAGAAAACCTACATGAATTTAAACCAGATATAGCCGTAATGACAAACCTTTCGCCAGCTCATACAGACTTCTTTGGAAATTATGAAAATTATAAAAAAGTAAAAGCTAAAATATTTAATAAACAGACTCAAGAAGACCTGGCAATTTTAAATTATGATGACCCTGATATTTTAAAAATATTACCAAGTATTAAATCTGAAGTAAAATATTTTTCATCTCAAAAGATGTATTCTGATTGTTATTTGAAAAATAATGCTATCTATTATCACAAAGAAAAAGTTTGTGACCTTGATAAAATAAAAATAACTGGTACTCATAATTATGAAAACATAATGGCGATGATCTTAGTTGTTAAAGAACTAGGTGTTCCAAATGATTTAATCGCGAATGTCTTAGAGTCTTTTAAAGGAGTAGAACATAGATTAGAATATGTTGATAATATCAATGGCCGAATATTTTATAATGATTCAAAAGCCACTAATATCGAATCAACTAAAATAGCTTTAAAATCATTTGAAAAACCAACTATCTTAATAATGGGTGGTCAAGATCGCGATCAAGAATTTAGTGATTTAAATGCTTATTTAAGGAATGTTCGTCTTGTTGTCTGTTATGGAGAAAATAAACAAAAGATTAAAAAGTGGTTAGATAATCTAGGTATATATTGTTATGAATGTGAAAATATAGTCGAAGCAACAAATCTTGCATATAAAAAATCCAAGAGTGATGAAGTAATTCTTTTAAGTCCAGCATCAGCATCTTGGGATCAATTTTCTTCATTTGAAAAAAGAGGCGAATTATTTAAAGAAACCATAAATAAAATAGAGTAAAACTCTATTTTATTTTGATTGTTTTTATAATGTCTTGAACTTCTTTTTCTAAGAAAGATTTTCTTAGATCCGGGTCTTTACTAGTGAATATTACTTGAATATATTTTAAATCATTAATTGGTACTTCAGTAATTATTGACTCACCTTTAAAATCTACATAAAACCCTTGTACTCCATCGATTGAATAATCGGCTATTTTATTTGGTGCAACTATTTTATATTCATTTTTCCTAACCGTATTGGTAACTTCATAATCAAAAGTTGCAACAGCAATACTAAGATTAGATGATTCATTTAAATCAATATTAAATGTTCCATTTTCTCTTTCAATTACTGTATATTTTTCTTGAACTTGAAATTCTAAATAATCCCCCAATTTATATGTTTGATTTTTTTTACCACAGCCAAGTGCTATAAACATAATTGTAAATATACTAAGTAATTTAATAAGATTTTTCATTTTATCTATCCCTTTCATATTCTAATACTACTTCTTTATCTGAAAAATGATGTTTAACATGATTTATTTCTTGATATTCTTCATGACCTTTACCAAGTATTAATAAAACATCATCTTCTTTAAGTAAATTAATTCCTAAAATAATTGCCTTTTTACGATCCATTTCCACTTCATAATTAGTTGTCTCTAAACCACAAATAATATCAGCAATTATACTTTCTGGAGCTTCTGTTCTTGGATTATCATTAGTAAATATAACATAATCACTTAAACTTGTTGCTATTTTACCCATAATTGGTCTTTTAGCAGGGTCTCTATCTCCCCCACAACCAACTACTGTATATATTTTACCATAATTAGACTCCTTAAAGGAAGAAATAATTTTTTCGACTGCATCTGGGGTATGAGCATAATCTATAACAGCAGTACCAAGACTTAACTTAATTGTTTCAACCCGACCCTTAGGAGGTTATAACTTATCCGTAATATTTAAAATATCATCAATCTTATAATTTAGACTTATCATTATTCCTAATGCTGTTAAATAATTATAAACATTAAAAGAACTCATTAAATTAGTAATTACCTCATAT